>JAOBJO010000005.1 GCA_025728535.1 Candidatus Lightella neohaematopini | reverse complement strand
ATTAAGTCCTCTTCGTCTAGTGGTCAGGACATCGCTCTTTCACGGCGGTAACAGGGGTTCAAATCCCCTAGAGGACGTTGTTAGAATATTAATTAAAATATTATTAAGTTTATGAAGTAAAATTATGATTATATCATTAAAATTAGTTAATACTTTTGGTCTTAGTGTAAAAACAAAATCTTTAATTGTAATAAATACAGAATACGATTTATTCATGTTATGTAAATACTTAAAAAAAAAAATAATTATCGATTGTTAATTTTAGGTAATGGTAGTAATGTTATATTTTTAGAAAATTACCATGGTATAATATTACTTGATCGTATTTATGGCATATCATTTAGAGAAGATAGATTTTTTTGGTATGTTCATGTAAATTCTGGAGAAGTATGGAGTAAATTAGTATATAAATGTTTAAAATTAAACATATTTGGTTTAGAAAATTTAGCTATGATTCCTGGAAGAGTTGGTGCTTCAGTAGTACAGAATATTGGTGCTTATGGTAAAGAATTAAAAGATTTTTGTGATTATGTTGATATTGTGTATTTTAATAATGGATCTAAAATTAGATTAAATAATAGTGATTGTAAATTTAATTACCGAAATAGTATTTTTAAGCAACACTTATTAAATAAGTGCTATGTAGTATCGTTAGGATTAAAAATATCTAAGTTTTGGCAACCTAAGTTATATTGTAATTTATTAAAACTAAATTGTGTTACTCCTAAAAATGTTTATGACGCTGTTTGTACAATACGCAAATATAAATTACCTGATTACAGATTTGTTGGTAATGTTGGTAGTTTTTTTAAAAACCCGGTAGTTAGTATTAATCGATTAATAAAGTTAAAAAATTATTTCCCTGATATAGTTTATTATAATTTAAATAAAAATAAAATGATAATATCAGCAGCTTGGCTAATAAAGTATTGTGGTTTAAAAGGATATAAATTTGGTACAGTATCAGTATATAATAAACACGCATTAATATTAATTAATAATGGATCTGCTATTAGCAGAGATGTTGCAAAATTAGCATGTTATATTGAAAAAAAAGTAAAAAACTACTTTTCCATATTATTAGAATTAGAAGTTTGTTTAGTTAATAAATATGGTATCGTTAAAGATTTTAAGACTTTTTTAAATGAAAAATATTAAAATATTAATAAGATTAATTAATACATTATCAGATGGTAAAATTCATTATTTACATGAGATAAATAATTATCTAGTTAATGATATTGATTATTATATTATTTTTCTAAAAAAAATAGGTTTATACGTTACAAAAAAACTAAATAATTGTTATCAATTACTAAATCCATTTACTATATTAAATAAAAATATTATTCTAAGTAATTTAGAATCAAAAATAATAAAATTGATAATTATTCCAATAATTGATTCAACTAATACATATTTTATAAATAAAACTAATAATATCAATGATAAGTGTTATATTTGTATTTCAGAATATCAAACTAATAGTATGGGTAGAAATGGTAAAAAATGGATAAATAGTTTTGGTAATAGTTTATGTTTATCCATACGTTGGTTATTAAATAAACCATTACTATTTAATACTATTAGTATAGTAATTGGTATTATATTAGCTAATTTATTAAAAAAACTAGGAATAAAAAATATTGGTATTAAATGGCCTAATGATTTATATTTAAATAATAAAAAACTAGCAGGTATTCTTATAGAAAAGATTAATATTAATAATAATTATTATATTATTATAGGTATTGGTATTAATTTAAATATAAGTGTTAGTTATATATTAAATAAGTTAAGTAATAATTGGATTAATTTAATTGATACTGGTATCATAATCAATCGTAATTTATTAACTGCAGAAATAATTAATTCTATCTATTATGGTTTAATATTTTTTGAACAGAATGGTTTTAGTTATTTCTTTAGTTTATGGAAAAAATTAGATGTATTTTTTAATTGTCCAGTATTATTATATGATCAGTTTTGTAATAAAAATTATGTGTATGGAATTAATCGTGGTATTAATTGGTATGGTGCTATATTAATAGAAACAAATAGTGTAATACGAGCTTACTATACTGGTAGTTTATACTTAAATAAGTAATAATTTTATAAACAATAAATATTTTTTAATAAAAAAAACATGAAAAGAGTTGGATTAGTTGGTTATAGAGGAATGGTTGGTATAACATTAATTCAACGTATGTTAGAAGAAAATGATTTTGATTATATTGATCCAGTATTTTTATCAACATCACATAAATTATTAAATACTCCCAGTAATAGATAATAAAAATTGGTTATCTTATGATGCTTATAATTTAGATTTATTAAGATCATTAGATATTATAGTTACTTGTCGGGGTAGTAGTTACACCGATAAAATATATTACAAGTTACGTTCTACTAAATGGAATGGTTATTGGTTAGATGTTTCTTCATCATTAAGAATGAAAGATAATACTGTTATTGTATTAGATCCAATTAATTTATCATTAATATTTCGTAGTTTAGATTGTGGAATTAAAAATTTTGTTAGTGGTAATTGTACAGTTAATTTATTATTAATGTCATTAGGTGGATTATTTACTAATAATTTAATTGATTGGATATCAATAGCTACATACCAAGCTGCTTCTGGAGGTGGTGCTAAATATATGTTAGCACTAATTAATCAACTAAAATCATTAAATATTCTGAATAATAACAAGTTAACTGTTAATAATATAACTACTATAGAACGTAATATTAGGGAAAATATTCTGCATAATAATTATCCAATAGCTTATAATATTATTCCATGGATCGGAAATAAAAAAATAAAAGAACAAAGTTTAGAAGAATGGAAAAGTCAAGTAGAAATAAATAAAATTATTAATACTATTTGTTCTCCTATTAAGATAGATGGAATTTGTGTTAGAGTAAATACTTTAAGATGTCATAGTCAAGCTTTAACAGTAAGATTAAAAAAAGATTTAACTATTAATGATATTACACAAATAATATTAAACCATAATAGATGGATTAAGTTTATTCCTAATAGTATGGAGTGTTCTATAAACCAATTACATCCTCTTGCTATAAGCAATACATTAAATATCGCCATTGGTAGATTACGTAAATTAAATATTGGTAATAAATACTTAACTTTATTTACTATTGGTGATCAATTATTATGGGGGGCTGCAGAACCAATACGTAGAATGTTAAAATTATTAATTAAATTAAATTAAAACTGTTTGCTGATAGGCAGATTTGAACTGCCGACCTCACCCTTACCAAGGGTGTGCTCTACCAACTAAGCTATATCAGCAATAAAAGTTAGCGGATAATGGGAATTGAACCCACATAACTAACTTGGAAGATTAGTGTAATACCATTATACGATATCCGCATAAAATTTTAATAACTTTTGTCGGTAGTAGGATTTGAACCTACGACCTACTGATTACAAATCAGTTGCTCTACCAACTAAGCTATACCGACAAAATATCAAGATAATATCAAATTAGTACTTTTTTATTAAAAAAAATTTTCAGGGAATTTATTCATACTTTATTATAAACTATTAATTTAAATGAGTAAACAAATTATTAAATCTAAGTATTTTATATATAAAATAATAAAAACTATCAGTAGTACATTAAATGTAAAAATGATAGATATTATAAAAACATATTTGCCATTATCAGTAATGTTAAGTAATAACATCAGAAAGAAATTATATTATCAAAATAATAATCAGTTACCCTATATTATAGGAATTACTGGTAGTGTAGCGGTTGGTAAAAGTACGATTGCTAATATACTAAAAATATTATTTAATTGGTTATGTCATTCAGTTGAATTAATTACTACTGACAGTTTCTTATATTCTAATAAAATATTAATCAAAAAACAACTGATGCAGCGTAAAGGATTTCCCTGAATCTTATGATAATAATAATTTATTAATGTTTATTAATCATTTAGTATCTGGAGCAAATACTATTTTTAGTATACCAGTATATTCACATATATTATATGATATTATCCCGAATATTAAAAAAACAATTTTACTAAAACCCCAAGTAATTTTACTAGAAGGATTAAATATATTACAGAATAATAATATTTCAAATATTATTGACTTTTCTATTTATTTAGATGCTCCAGAATACTTAATTAAAAAGTGGTACCATAATAGATTAATAAAATTATATAAGTGTTCTAATATTAATATATCATATAGTAAAATATATTGTATTAGTAGACATAAATGGCAGAGCATCAATAAATATAACTTGATCTATAATATTCTACCAAATAGAAATAAAGCCAACATAATTATTATAAAAAAAGAACATCATAAAATAGATAAAATAATTTTTAGATAAAAAATATTTCTGGTTCATAACCATTTTCTTCGTTTAAAATAAAAATATGGTGCTAACCCAGATAATAACATTAATATAACAGCACTTGGATAACCTAAGTACCATTTTAACTCAGGCATGAATTCAAAATTCATTCCATAACTAGAAGCAACTAAAGTTGGTGGTAAAAACACTACTGACATAACAGAAAAAATTTTAATTATTCTATTTTGCTCTATACTAATAAAGCCCATAGCTGCTTGTAATAAAAAATTAACTTTTTGAAATAATGATTCATTGTGAGGTAATATTGATTCAATATCACGTAATATATCACGTGCTTGATCTAAC
The DNA here is from genome assembly GCA_025728535.1 of Candidatus Lightella neohaematopini. GTDB lineage: Bacteria > Pseudomonadota > Gammaproteobacteria > Enterobacterales > Enterobacteriaceae > Lightella > Lightella neohaematopini_D. The sequence continues at coordinate 5,475 of JAOBJO010000005.1, read as the reverse complement.
TGTACTATTGGTAATTTAGCTTTTTTTACTAAAAAATTTAATGCTCTCTGTGTATCCATAATACATAATCTAACCTTCCAAGCAATATCTTCTAATTCAGCTAAAGTAGACAAAGCATCATTATAACCATTACCATAGTGACCATCCATGATAATTATACTTAATGATTCCAAGTCACTATAAATTTGTTCAATTTCATCTGCTAACTGTTCTATTTTAATATCAAATAAATTTAACAATATTTCATAAGCATTATTAGTATTTAATAGCACATTACTATTAATACGAATTTTATACAAACGAAATACAGGTAATTCTCTTTTACGTATAGTAAATAATCTATTATTACAAATAATAAAAGTTACAGTAGTATTACCAGCATGATCTTCAGTTTTATTATAAAAGAAAAATGAATGTATATGTAAGCCATTTTGGTCTTCAAAAAATCTTGCTGATGATTCAATATTTTCTAATTCAAAATAGGTAGTTAAATTTTGATTTAATTCATGTTGAATATAATTTCTTTCGCTATTACTAGGATTAATTAAATCAATCCATATTGCATGTAATAAAATACCTGATATATTATGATCTAAATTTAACAAGCGATTATTTTTTAATTGAAATGCATTAAGCATATTACAATTTATCCTTTTAAATATTAACTATTTTAGTTACTACTATCATGGTAGTATATTCTTTTTATATTTAAAATACTATTACTTATTTCATAAATAAATCTAGATGGTTGACAATATATTTTTTTACCATAGATAAATTTAGTATTAGCATATGTCATAAATAATTTATTTATTGCTCTTGTAATACCAACATAAGCTAAACGCCGTTCTTCTTCTAATTTATTAATACTCATAGATAATTTACTAGGAAAATTATCCTCTTCCATACCAATAATGAATACATATAAAAACTCTAATCCTTTTGATGCATGTATGGTCATTAAATTTATTGATGTATTATTATTTTTAATACTAAAATTAGTATACGTTAAAAATGATTGTAATAAAAATAGTTTATTTTCATTATAATTTAGTTCAAATTGATAAGCGGCGTTTATTAATTCTTTGATATTATCAACATTATTTAAATTTTTAATTTTATCTTCATGATTATACATTTTTAATAAGCCAGTATTCATTACAATAGTATTTAACTGTAAATAAATAGGTTTATTAAATACATCAGAGTATAATTCTCGTATTAAGTTAAGAAAATTATTTATAATATTATTATATCGTGTTGATAAAATATTATTTTTAATAATTAAATTACTAGCACGCCAAAAAGATATATTTTTAGTATTAGCTAGTTCTATTATTTTATTTATAGTTTTTTTACCAATTCTCCGATTAGGAACATTAATGATACGTATATATGAAATATCATCATCATGATTATGTATCAAACGTAAATAAGCTAATACATTTTTAATTTCCCGGCGATTGAAAAAATTAACATTACCATAAATATTATACGGTATATTATTCTGTATTAGAATATCTTCTAGTATTCTTGACTGTGTATTATTTCGATATAATATAGCACATTTATCTAATGATATTCCAGCATTTCTTACTAACTTAATTTGTTTTATAATAAATTTAATTTCATCAAATTGATCTAATGCATAATAAATTACTATTGGTTCATCTCTACAATTATTATTTTTTGTCCATAGTGTTTTTTTTAACCTAATATTATTATGCTGAATTAATGTATTTGCTGCTTGTAAAATATTGTTTGTAGAACGATAATTTTCTTCTAATTTTATAATATTAGTATGGGGATAATCATGCAAAAAAATTTGCATATTGTTTGATTGAGCACCACGCCAGCTATATATAGATTGATCATCATCACCAACTACCATAATATTATTCTTACTTGTAATTAATTTACGTATCCATAGATACTGCATATAACTAGTATCTTGAAATTCATCAATTAAAATATTAGTAAACTGTTTACGATACTGACTTAAAATCATAGAATTATTATTTAGTAGTTCATAACTACGTAGTAGTAATTCACTAAAATCTACTAATCCATTACGGTTACACAATTGTTGATATTTCTTATATAAGTATTCCATAATGCTATTATTTAGTACATTAGGTCTATTACCGTAATCTTTTTTTTTATTTATATAATACATGGCTTGATTAGGTATAATATTTAAATATTTATTATTGGTAGATATAATTTGTTTTATTAACCTAATTTGATCGTTATTGTCAATAATCTGAAAATTATTAGGTAAATCAGCTACACTATAGTTTATACGTAATATTTTATATGCTAAACTATGAAAAGTACCAATCCATGGAAAATGATACTGTCTACCTACTAATTTATTAACTTTACTTTTTAATTCATTGGCTGCTTTATTAGTAAAAGTCACCATTACAATGCTATCTGTTTTATACTTACTAGTTAACCAAGCAGCTCTATGTACTAACACCTTAGTCTTACCACTACCCGCCCCAGCAAGAATAAGTACGCTATTATGTTTTATAGTAACGGCCTGCTGCTGATAATAATTTAACATTTTTAATAAATTAATTTTATTAATAACCATTAAAATAATTTAAATAATAAATGTTTTATCTAAAAATATCATAAACTTAATACACCATCATAAACGTGTTTAGTTTTACTAAACATAATTATAGGGCAATCAGAATTTGACCAAAAAATAAGTATTTTACCTCCAATTAATTTTACTGTAACTAATTTTGATAAATAATTATGTTGTATTCCAACTGCAACAGCTGCACAAGAAGCACTACCACAAGCTAATGTTTCTCCACAACCGACTTCATATACACGTAATCTAATAAAACTACTACTTATCACTTGCATGAAAGTAACATTTATTTGTTTTTTAAATAAATTACCTTCGTTAATTAATAATCCAATTTCCTCAACCGGAATAGAATTCACGTTATCAACTTTTATAATACAATGATAATTACCTATATATACTAAACTAAATAAAAATTTTTTTTTATTAATTTCCACTGAATATAAATTATCTTTATTTATTTCTATATTATTTAAAATATCTCTAGGATAGAAATTTGGTTTACCAATACTTAATTTTACTTTACTTGTACTAACAATATTAGCTAATACTACAGATTGTTTAGTAGCTAGACTAATGCTACGTTTAGTAGTTAATTTATTTCTATATATAAATTGTGATAAACAACAAGCACCATTACCGCATTGCATAGCTTCACTACCATCACTATTAAATATACGATAACTAAAGTCAGTAATACAATTTTTTGGTTTTTCTAGCAATAATAGTTGGTTAAATCCAATCCCAATTGTTCTATCAGAAATACTATTGATAGTATGCGATAATAAAATAACTTTGTTATTTAAATTATTAACTATCACAAAATCATTACCAATACTATGCATTTTTGTAAAAAAAATTTTGTTCATAACAAATATTACATTTAACAAATCGGCGAGAGAGGATTTGAACCCCTGACCTACTGGTCCCAAACCAGTTGCGCTACCAAACTGCGCTACTCGCCGAATTAAGATTATTGTTTCTTTAAACTATTGGGTGACTGATGGGATTCGAACCCATGACCACTGGATCCACAATCCAGCACTCTATCCAACTGAGCTACAGTCACCAATAAAATAGTAATATATTACTACAAAATAGTATTGTATATATATTAAGATCGCTTCATCATATTAAAAAACTCATTGTTAGTTTTTGTCATAGACAATTTATTAATTAAGAATTCCATAGCATCTATTTCACTCATAGGATGAATAATTTTTCTTAAAATCCACATTTTTTGTAATTCTTCTTTAGTTGTTAAAAGTTCTTCTTTTCGTGTACCAGATCTATTATAATCTATTGCTGGAAAAACCCTTTTTTCTGCAATTTTTCTTGATAAATGTAATTCCATATTACCTGTACCTTTAAATTCTTCATATATTACTTCGTCCATTTTAGATCCAGTATCAATTAATGCAGTAGCAATAATAGTTAAACTACCACCTTCTTCCATATTACGAGCTGCGCCAAAGAAACGTTTTGGTCTATGTAAAGCGTTAGCATCTACTCCACCAGTAAGTACTTTTCCTGATGCTGGAACTACTGTGTTATATGCACGTGCTAATCTAGTAATAGAATCTAATAAAATAATAACATTTTTTTTGTGCTCTACTAATCTTTTTGCTTTTTCTATTACCATTTCAGCTACTTGTACATGTCTTGAAGCTGGTTCATCGAATGTTGAAGCAATAACTTCACCTTTAACTAACCTATGCATTTCAGTTACTTCTTCTGGTCTTTCATCAATAAGCAACACCATAAGTACACAATCTAAATAATTATAAGTAATACTTTGAGAAATATTTTGTAATAACATTGTTTTTCCAGCTTTTGGTGGAGCTACAATTAATCCTCTTTGTCCTAATCCAATTGGTGATGCTAAATCTAATACGCGAGCAGTAAGATCTTCAATTGATCCATTACCTTTTTCCATACGTAACCTTGTGTTAGCATATAAAGGAGTTAAATTTTCAAATAATATTTTATTACGTGCATTTTCTGGTTTATCGTAGTTAACCATATTAACTTTTAATAATGCAAAATAACGCTCTCCTTCCTTAGGAGGTCTAATCTTACCTGATATAGTATCTCCAGTTCTTAAATTAAATCTTCTTATTTGACTAGGAGAAACATAGATATCATCAGGACCAGCTAAATATGAACTATCACTAGATCTTAAAAAACCAAAACCATCTTGTAATATTTCTAAAACTCCATTACCAAAAATATCTTCTCCACTTTTAGCATGTTGTTTAAGAATAGAAAAGATTATATCTTGTTTTCTTAAACGAGCAAGATTTTCTAACCCCATATTCTCACCAAGAATTATCAAATCAGATACTGGTTTATTTTTTAGTTCAGTAAGGTTCATATTAAAAAATAAAAGGTAAATTAATTAGACATGACTAAATACATTAAAATAAATAATAGACAAAATTTAATTATAATAAGTTATTTACTATAAATGATCTCAATTCATCTTCAGATAATAATCCTGTTTTACTTACTAACAATTTAGAATTACGAAATAAAATTAATGATGGCACACTACGAATATTATACTTATCTGTAAGTATTTGATTTTGATCAATATTAATTTTTAAAAATAATAATTTTGAAACAAAACTACGCGCTACCTTTTCTAAAATTGGAGAAAAATTTTTACATGGACCACACCACTCTGCCCAAAAATCAACTAATATGTCTCTACCAGTATTAATATAAGTTTCCAATTCAATATCATTTACAGATAAAATAATACTATCTTTATTCATACATAATACCTTATAATTACTAATTGTTATAATGACCTATAATAATATAATATATTAAACGATAATACAATATCTTTGATTAAAATATTATAT
>JAOBJO010000004.1 GCA_025728535.1 Candidatus Lightella neohaematopini | reverse complement strand
AAAATAACAAAAATTTGTGTAGACACTCAAGGTATACTTATTATATTACTTAATAAGTAAGGAGGTAATCCAACCGCAGGTTCCCCTACGGTTACCTTGTTACGACTTCACCCCAGTTATGAATCACAAAGTGGTAAGAGCCCTCCTAATTAATTAGGTTAAACTGCTTACTTCTTTTGCCACTCACTTCCATGGTGTGACGGGCGGTGTGTACAAGGCCCGGGAACGTATTCACCGTGGCATTCTGATCCACGATTACTAGCGATTCCGACTTCATGAAGTCGAGTTGCAGACTTCAATCCGGACTGTGATGTACTTTATGAGATTTGCTAACTTTTACAAGCTTGCTTCTCTTTGTATACACCATTGTAGCACGTGTGTAGCCCTACTTATAAAGGCCATGATGACTTGACGTCATCCTCACCTTCCTCTAGTTTATCACTAGCAGTTTTCTTTGAGTTCCCGTCTTAATTCGTTGGCAACAAAGAATAAGGGTTGCGCTCGTTGCGGGACTTAACCCAACATTTCACAACACGAGCTGACGACAGCCATGCAGCACCTGTCTCAAAGTTCCCGAAGGCACTAAAACATCTCTGTTAAATTCTTTGGATGTCAAAAGTAGGTAAGGTTCTTCGCGTTGCATCGAATTAAACCACATGCTCCACCGCTTGTGCGGGCCCCCGTCAATTCATTTGAGTTTTAACCTTGCGGTCGTACTCCCCAGGCGGTCAATTTAACGCGTTAGCTACGAAAGTTAAATAATAAAAAACATTCAACCTTCAAATTGACATAGTTTACGGCATGGACTACCAGGGTATCTAATCCTGTTTGCTCCCCATGCTTTCGTACCTGAACGTCAGTTATCATCCAGGGGGTCGCCTTCGCCACTGGTATTCCTCCAGATATCTACGCATTTCACCGCTACACCTGGAATTCTACCCCCCTCTATGAAACTCTAGTCTATTAGTTTTAAATGCCATTCCTAAGTTAAGCTTAGGTATTTCACATCTAACTTAACAAACCGTCTACGTACTCTTTACGCCCAATAATTCCGATTAACACTTGCACCCTCCGTATTACCGCGGCTGCTGGCACGGAGTTAGCCGGTGCTTCTTTTGTAAGTAACGTCAAATTATAATATTATTAGTATTATAATCTTCTTCCTTACTGAAAGTGCTTTACAACCCTAAGGCCTTCTTCACACACGCGGCATAGCTGCATCAGGGTTGCCCCCATTGTGCAATATTCCCCACTGCTGCCTCCCGTAGGAGTCTGGACCGTATCTCAGTTCCAGTGTGGCTGATCGTCCTCTCAGACCAGCTAGAGATCGTCGCCTAGGTAAGCCATTACCTTACCTACTAGCTAATCTCGTCTGGGCTCATCTAATGGCGAAAGGTTTATATTTAATTAATATAAATTAATTATAAAGCCCCATCTTTAATCAATAGATATTACGCGGTATTAGCTATCGTTTCCAATAGTTATCCCCCTCCATTAGGTAGATTCCCAGATATTACTCACCCGTTCGCTGCTCGCCAGCAAAAATCACAACATGATTTTCCTGCTGCCGCTCAACTTGCATGTGTTAGGCTTGCCGCCAGCGTTCAATCTGAGCCATGATCAAACTCTTCAATTACTACAAGATAATACGTGAAATATAATTTAGTAAGTAATTAACTAACATTATATATCTCAATATTATCTAAAATACTAATATTAATCTTGAGTGCCTACACAATTTATTGTTAAAGAACAATGAATATAAATAAAAAAGCGTACACTGTTTTTTTATTATGTCAAGTTGATTTGTAGTAAAAAATAGTTAGGTTATTTTATTATTAAATAGTTATATCAGTAAAAATATTTTTTGGAGCAATATTTTTATGTTTACTAAAAAATTTTATTATATTAATAATCATATTATATGGTCCAGCTAAATATAAATCATATTTTCTTATATTAATTTTATAGTATTTTAATAAATCTAAAACTGTTCCTGTATTATCTTTCCATACATGATGATGATTTTCTACTATTAATCTAATTAAAATATTACTTAATTTTTTATTAATTAATTTTAATTTATCTAAATTATAAAAATCATAAACGTTTTTTACCCCCCAATAAAATATAATTTTTTTATTAGGTTGTTTTTTAGTAATTGTAAGTAATATAGATTGAGCATAAGAGAAACCAGTTCCTCCAACTATTAACATAATAGGATAATCGTTTACTCTTAACCAAGCATTACCGTGAGGTATATCTATTAAAATAATTTTTTTATACGATATATAACTAATTATATCTATTATTTTTTGATTAAACATCGATGATCCAATATGTAATTCTATAAAATTTTTGTTTAGCGGTGATGATGCTAAAGAAAATGGATATTTATTATTATCTATTAGTAATAATAGATATTGTCCTGCTGTAAAAGAAATATTATTTGTTAATTTTAAACGTACCTGATAAGCAAATTTAGTAATCTTTTTTAATGAATATAATGAGCATTCTATAATAGGCATATTATAATCTAATAATTAATAGTTTAAATTATTATTTAATTTTTTTATATTTTTACTTATACTTATTAATTCATCCGATTTATAGTTTACTTTATCTCACCATTTATTAATAGTACTAATATTATTTTTAGAATTAATATTAATTTTTGAGAAGTAAAATTTAAGTGGTATTTTAGAATATTATTTAGTATTAAATTACCTCTTATTAAATTAGCGTGTATAATTATTACCTACATTATATTATTATTACATATAATAATATACTTATTGTATATAAATAATTTTAAAAAATAACCAAGCACTAATCATAATTACTGTAACGTATCTAATATTTTTTTAGATACTATAATTTATAAGAACATCAAGAAGATAGTAAATTAAAATTTTGTATTTCTAAAAATTTATTTTGAACTTTTAGAACAAATATTTCGTTCGAAACTATGTTAAGTTTTAATGATTTTTTTTAAAAGACTATTAATATGAGTGGCATGATAAATAATATTCTTCTTCTAATTATATAGAATAATTATTACTAGAAACTTATCTTTTTTTTGTTATAGTACCATTTATAATCATTATAAGATTATTCTACAACTAAATAATTAGATTATAAATAACCTTCTAAAATTATTTCTACATTGTTAAGTATTCGTAAATTATAAGATACATATTTTACTAATTCTATCTTTTATTTTTTTTGCATAAATTAATAAAATAGTGTTTTAGTAATGTACTTAATAATATAGTAATAGTATAGTGGTTACTGGATCAACTTCTATTACTATATAATTACAGAAAAAATTTTTTATTGTTATTAATTGTTGCTATTTTTTTTAAATCTGGTACTATGTCTGTTTAATTAGACTAATACATTGTAATTTTATTTTTATTAACTATTTATTGTTCTTAAATACCTAAATTTTTTTATTATATTAATACTCTAGATAATTAATAGTTTGTTGTGTTTAAACTGGTAGTATAGTTTTTTGTATGAATCTGATTTAATAATTTTTTGTTAGTTTATTAAGTTTCAGTATCTTTTTTTGCTATTAGATTACAAAAATTATTTACTAATATTAGTAACTGTAAAAACATTATTAAATTATCTATATTGTGTAACTCTTTTTTTACTTAAACTTAATTCTAATATAATTCTATCTATTTAACTAAAATAAATTCTACAGTAATAGAATATTATATTATTTAAGGTTATTAAATAGTAAATAGTTTCATTTTTTTAAAACTTTTTTAGAAATTTTGTAATCTCTAAAAATAGATTTATTAATTAGTAATTATTACTATTTTTTCTATTCTAGAATTTTAAAAAAAATTTTTAAATCTTTAAATATTATTAATATTTAATTATATAAATTATTTTTTATAATATTTTGGATTAGTTATCGTTAACACTATATATAGTAATTAGTACGACAACTAATGTAATTATTATTTTTTATTTAATAAATTATTCATAATTATTATACTAATACTATTATAATAATATATAATCATATTATATTTTTTACAATTACATTTTATATTATAAGATAATTATTTTACATCGTATATTATAAATTTATAGTTTGAATATTATTATCAATAATTTTTTAGTAGTTCTGATAAATAAATCATAAAATTAGATATTATACTAACTTAATAGTTTAACTAATTTCTAAAAACAGTTTGACTATTTTATGTGAATTTAATTAAGAGGACATAATTTATACTATTTACAGATAGTATAATTTTTCTTAAAAATGTAAGTTTTTGACTAAATCATCATATTAAATTTTTTTATAATTTTAAATAAATTAAATAAAATTTTATTAAAAGATATTTCTGGTAATAGTTTTTAAAACTATAATCTATAAATATGATAAATAGTAAATTATCAATATTTATTTTTGATAAAAAACCTATTATTAACGTACAATTCTATAATTTTATTATCACTATAGTTAAAATAACAATTATATTTTTTTACTCAAAAAAACAATTATTGTTTTATTTAAAAACTAGTTATTTTATAATTTAAGTTAATAAATTTTAGTTTATTAGGTTTAGTAATTAACTAATATAGTTACTAGATGTATAGTACCATAAAAAATTATTACTAAATATTTATACTCCGTGTTAGTTAAAAAATTTCATATTTATAACACATTTTTTTAATTCTCTGTGTTATTTATTGATACAACACATATACTCTATAATTATGGAATTTTTTATAAAATCAAGATATATTTTTTTAATGTATAATATTTTACTATTTTTTTCAAATATACTACATACACCTAAATAATTAAATACAGTACTATTGGTTTTTTATATTAAAAATTATTAAACTAAATATTAATAATATTACCTATTATAAATTTTTCTAATTAAAAAGACATAATTAATTTATTTAGTATACTAACTTTATTTTGTAACTTAGTTAATTATTTAACTATATTAGTTAGAATAAATATTATATCTAGTAAACAACATTCGACTAAATTTTATTTATACCAAATCTAATTATTATATAACTAATTTTAAATTTCTTTACCTAAAAATTTAGACTATTTTTTTAAATAGTAAAAATACTATTTTAGTAAAAAACTTAATAAAATAATAAAATTATTTATTGCTATAAATTAATATAATCTATGAAATTATCGATAATAATTTTTTAATGTGTTTCATTAATGTTAACTATACTTATGTTTAATAAATTAACTATTTAAAACATATTGATATATAAATTATGTAAAAAATATTACTAATTTAAATTTATTATTGTTATTAATTATTTTATTTAAAACTATACTAAATAAATTATAATTTTTATAATTGAATTCATAAAAGTAATTAATTTTTTAATAAAAGTAGTTGTTTTATTAAAAATATTTTAGCTTATTTAGTAATAGATATCACAATAAAAGCATTAAAATATAACAAAAATAAACAAGATTTATAATATTCTATCTTTATTAGAAGATCTATTCTAGATTTATTAGAATTTGTTATAAATTTAATGCTGTTGTTAAATAGTAAAAATATCAAATTAATATATGATTTAAACAAAGCTTATTTTATAATTTTATTTTTTTTATATTGGACATTAATTTTTCATAAACTAAATTATTTAATACTTTCTCAATTAATCAAATTTTTTCATTCTTTACATATTATACATTTTCTTATATGATTAACATAACTAAAGCTAAAATTTATAATTATACAATTTAATTCTTTCTAACTTGAATGTAATTCAATAGATTAAATTAAGTATTCATAGCTATTTTTGATATCAGTAATAATCTTACTAATCAATAAAATAATATTAAATGAATAAAAATCAAAAACTTTAAGAAAATATTAACTATTGGTTTTTAAAATCCTAAAATTATGATTTTTCCACTAAACTTTAGTATTTTAAAAAATTAATTTTGATATTTTATTCTTATTCAAGAAATCTATTATTCTGAAAAATATTATTATACAATCAAAGATATTTTTTTAAATATTAATTTTTTTAACTATACTTTAAATATTATTACATTTTATATAACGTTACCATATCTTAATTTAATAAGACTATTTTTTTAGTACATTAAAAATTTACATATAATAATATAACTTCTATATTATTATTAAACTAATGGCGATAATTAATGTATTAGATTACTAGTATTATAAAATAAATTTAGTATTTTCTTTCTGTAATCTACATTATTATAATATTATTAATACTTTTCTATATTCTATATACTAAATGATATAGTATCGTTTACTAAATTAAATTTATCTATCAAGATATTAATAATTTTATTTTTAGTTATTTATTATGATTCTATTTCTATACGTATTTTACGCATTGCTTTTTTTTCTAATTGTCTTACTCGTTCAGCAGAAACGCCATATCTATTAGCAAGTTCTTTTAATGTAATTCTGTTATTATTATCTACTAACCATCGTGCGTAAATAATATCTCTACTTCTTTTATCTAATCTACTTAATGCTTTATTTAATTTATTAGTAGCATGATTATCCCAATTATTTTTTTCTATCATATCAGTAAAATCTGAAGATTTATCACATAAATGAAATACTGAGTAATTTGATGTTTGATGATTTTTATCATTATCATCTTCTGAATCAAAATCAACAGTCATATCTTTTGTAAACATTCTTGATTCCATTTCAATAACATCTTTTTTAGATACACCTAACTTTTTAGCAATAGTATCTAATTCATCTTTATTTAACCACTTAATATGTTGTTTTGTTCTACGTAAATTAAAAAATAATTTTCTTTGTGCTTTTGTGGTAGCTACTTTAACTATACGCCAATTTTTTAAGACATACTCATGTATTTCTGCTTTAACCCAATGCACAGCAAATGAAACTAATCTCACTCCTATTTCTGGATTAAATCTATATACAGCTTTCATTAATCCTATATTACCTTCTTGAATTAAATCAGACTGTAATAATCCGTAACCAGAATAATTACGTGCTATATGTATGATAAATCTTAAGTGAGATAATATTAATTTTTTAGCTGCTTCTAAGTCTCTACTAAAATAAAATAACCTAGCTAATTCATATTCTTCTTCTGCAGTTAGTATTGGATAAGAATTAGCAATTCTTATATAATTATCTATACTGTTTGGTAAGTTAATTAGGTATTTACTTTTTTTATTCATTTACTTTATTAATTTAAATAATAATTAATCCACAATATATTATTATTATGATACTTTAACCATAATTAACTAATCTATTGAATAATAAATATGCTTTATATTAATATTTTATTAATCAAATAAAGCATTTACAAAATTATTAGGTTCAAAAAATTGTAGATCATCAATATGATCTCCAGTACTTATAAATCTTAGTGGTATATTAAATATATTTGATATATTAAATACTATACCTCCTTTAGTAGTACTATCTAATTTAGTTAATATTATTCCATTAATATTTAGGTATTTATGAAAATTAGTAATTTGATTAATGGCATTTTGCCCGGTATTGGCATCTATTACTAAAATAATATCAAAAATATTATTATTAGTTAATTTATTTATTATCTTTATAATCTTTTTTAATTCATTCATTAAAAGTAATTTATTTTGTAATCTACCAGCTGTATCTATTATAACTAAGTCAATTTGTTTTGCCTGAGCTGATTTAATTGCATCAAATACTACTGATCCTGCATCAGATCCAGTATTCTGTGATATTACTGGTATAGATATACTTTCTCCTATAATTTTTAATTGATCTATTGCTGCTAATCTAAAAGTATCACCAGCTACTAATAATACTTTCTTATTTTGTTTTTTATAAAACCAAGATAGTTTACCAGCAGTAGTAGTTTTTCCAACTCCATTAATACCTACTAATAACATTATAAATGGTTTATATTTGGGTAAGATTATTGGTTTACTAATAGGTTTTAACAAATTTATCATTTGTTCTTTTACAATTGGAAAAATATTTTCTTTATTTAAATTATACTTATTAATTTTCTTTATAATATTTTTTGTTACACCAATACTAATATCAGAATTAATTAAATGATACTCAAGTTTTTTTAATATTTTATCTTTTTCATCTTTAGAAACAAAGATATTTTTAATATTACTTATTAGTCTTTCTTTAGTTTTTTTTAAACTAAATTTTAATTTTTTAAATAAATTTATATTTGTCATATTTAATTATGTTAATATTAAAATAATAATTACTAAATTAACAACAAAATACCATCCTAAAATAACATACAGTTTTAATAAACAAAATATGAAAATTAAAAAAAATAAAATTATTATTACTGGTGGATATTTAAAGAGTCGTGTAGTTAAAACTATTAATCATCCATTAATTAAACCAACTACTAATTTCAGTAGACAAATTTTATTTAACTGGTTAGGTCAAACAATAATAAATGCTAATTGTCTAGATTGTTTTGCTGGAAGTGGTGTATTATCTTTTGAGGCTATATCACGTAATGCTCGTTATATAACCATGTTAGAAAATAATTTTTTTATTTTTAAACAACTATTATATAATACAAGTGTTTTGTCTATAGGAGTAGCAAATATTATTTATACCAACGCATTAAAATGGTTAAATAATACTAAAGAAATATTTGATATAGTATTTATTGATCCTCCATTTAAAAGTAACTTAATTGATAAAACTATTAGTATAATAAGTAGAAAAAAGATATTATCTAATTTTTCTCTAATTTATATAGAATCTAAAATTACAACGTATATAGATACACCTAAAGTATGGGTGTTACATAAACAGAAATTAACTAAAAATGTAGCTTATAGATTATATTATAGAAAGCCTATATAGTTAAAACTATAATATTTTTAATTAAAATTTTATTTTATTTTTTTTGGTAGATATGGAAATGCAGTAACGTTATCTGATAATTCAGATATACGAGCACTACCATTTTCTGTTACTATATCAATGCGGATTACTGCTTGTATAGGAACATAACTTAAATTTACATCACTAAATTCATTTTTTAATTTTTCTTCTGAAGGATCTACAACTAAACTATTATTTTTACTAAAAACAAATTTACTTATCTCTATAAATCCAAAAATTGAACTTTGATGTAATTCTCTAACAAAAAGTTGGTAATTTTTACCATTATTGATAAACTGTATACGATAAATTGGTTTATTATTACTCATTTTATAGTATCTCCGATAATATTAAATTATTGACTTTTAAATAAATTTATCATATAGAATTTATGAATATTTTATGTAACTATACTTTAAAAATTAAAACATTATTTTTAATAAAAAATACATTCTATTAAAATAAAAAAATTATATTATTTTAAAATTATTAATAATACTATTTCTTAAATAAGATAATTTCTAATATTATAATTATTACTTTCACTATCGAAAGTAATGAACATATTTAATATATATTTTAATGTTACCATAAATTAAAATGTTATATTTAATAATTTAAATTATTAATTATATTTATATATTTAATCTCATAATCTATTAGTTGATATTAACTATATTATTTAGTACGATATCTACAGTTTCTTAGTTAGAATTAATTTATAGCTACTTTTAGTATAACATACAATTAGTAATAATATTTAATATGTTGATTATATTATATGTTTCATATAATTGATAATATTGCATTACCAATTCATGTAGTATCTATTATTGTATTCATTCTTGTTCTAATGTATGAAATCATTAATGGTTTTCACGATACAGCAAATGCAATAACTACAATTATTTACACTAATGCATTAAAAATAAAAATAGCAGTTATTATGTCTGGTGTATTTAATTTTTATGGTGTGATACTTAGCGGATTAAGTGTAGCTTATGCCATTGTTCATTTATTACCAATAGAATTATTAACTAATATTAATTCTGTACATGGATTAATTATGTTATTTTCTATGTTGTTATCAGCTATTATATGGAATGTTAGTACTTGGTATTTTGGATTACCTGCCTCAAGTTCACATACTTTAATTGGATCAATTATTGGTGTAAGTATTACTAATTCAATCATTAATCATCATTCTATTTTAGAAGCGTTAAATATACCTAAGTTATTGGAAATATTTACTTCGTTAATTGTTTCTCCATTTATTGGTTTTATACTATCTATCTGCCTAATTTTAATTTTAAAAATTTGTTTTTCCGATCAAGGAAAATATAAAATTATATACTCAACGCCCAATAATTTTAGTAAATTATATTCCTTAAAAAGGAAACCACCATTGTGGTTAAAATTAATATTAATATTATCTTCTGCTGGAGTTAGTTTTTCTCATGGAGCTAATGACGGCCAAAAAGGAATAGGATTAATTATGTTAATATTAATTAGTATTGCTCCAACAAATTTTATTTTAAATATGAATGCTAATAATTATGATATTTTACATACTAAACATGCTATTATGGATCTAAAAAATTTTTATAGCAAAAGGTGTATTCTAAATGATAGTTTAGATAATCATTATAGAAATAAAAAAAATTTTATTATTACTTTAAGTAAAGATAATAAGTTTTATTGTGATTCTACAGTACTAAAATACATAGAATATACTTATAACTTATTAAATAATTTAAATAGTTATAGTCAATTAAGTAGTAGTCAAAGATTTTATCTGCATGATTTATTAACAGGTATAATTAATAATATTAGTAGACTAATAAAATTATCTAATGTAGATAATTATGATAAAAAAATATTAATAAATATAAAACATATTTTACTTAACAATATAGAATATGCTCCAGAATGGGTTATTATTACTGTTGCTATAGCTTTATCACTAGGTACCATGATTGGTTGGAAAAGAATATCTATTACTATAGGAGAAAGAATAGGTAAAAGTAATATGACATATGCACACGGATTTACTACTCAAACTACTGCTGCGTTATCTATAGGAGTAGCTAGTTATACAGGAATGCCTGTGTCTACTACACATATATTATCATCAGCTATTATGGGGGTTATGTTAATTGATGGTAAAGGAATACAATTAAGTACAATTAAAAATATATTAATTACTTGGTTATTAACATTGCCAATTTCTATATTAATATCTAGTATTTTATATTGGTTAGTTTCTAGTATATAAAATTTAGATTGTTTATTATAATATTTTTTTAATAAAATAGGACATTATTAATTTTTATATTAATTTTTGTTACTTCGAAGTAATATTGGTTTAATTTTAGTAAAAAAATTACTATACAATGGCTAACAATACTATATTATAGTAGATTAACAATTAAATATAAAAATTAATTATATAATTAGGAAAATATATGTTTGAATTAATTAAAGCAATTGGTTTTGGTTTAATGGTATTGTTACCTTTAGTTAATCCTTTAACTACTGTAGCTTTATTTTTAGGGTTATGTAAAAATATGACATTAGAGGAACGTAATTATCAAGCTAGAATGGCTTCAATTTATGTATTTATTATAATGTTAGTAGCTTTTTATGCTGGAACATCAGTAATGAATACTTTTGGTATATCTATATCAGGATTACGTATAGCTGGAGGTTTAATTATTTCTTTTATTGGATTTCGTATGTTATTTCCTACACAAAATGACGAATATAGTTTATCACTAAATGATGATAAAAAAAATACTAAGATTAGTAATATTGCTTTTGTGCCATTAGCTATGCCTAGCACTGCTGGTCCTGGTACTATTGCTATGATTATTAGTTGGGTATCAACAGTTCATGATAATATCTATTTTTCACCATGGATTAGTACAGTAGCTCCAGTACTATTATTTATAACTATTAGTTTTATAGTATGGGTAGTGTTAAGAAGTTCTAGTGCTATTATGCATATAGTTGGTAGTAACGGTATAGAAGCTGTTTCCCGTTTAGTTGGATTTTTATTAGTTTGTATGGGAGTACAGTTCATAATAAATGGAGTTATAGAAGTAATTAATAATTATCACATTTAATTAGATTAATTAATATATGACAAAATTAGCTAGTATATTAAATGATCTCTTAAGAGAATTATCAAAATTTACTATTATTTTAAACAATGAATATAACTTAATAACAAATATTAATTATATTAATATATTAAAGTTTAATATTAATGTAATTAATAGTAAATATGAACAATTAAATAAGTTAGTTTATTTTAATCAGTTAAGATGTAAACAAGAGAATATAGTGAAATTAAAAGCTCCATATGATAATTATAAATCTTTATCTTTTGTATGGCAAAACATAATAAAAGAAATAATAAAAATAAATTATTATAATAATATTAATATTATTAATTTAAAAAAAAATATTAGTGAAAATTTTTTTAATATAAAAATAAACTAATTATTAATAGATTTTATTACTATTTATGCTACAATAATAATTGTAATTACATTTGTTATTATTTTTTACTAAATTACAGAGGTTAATATGAATATTGAATTACCATTATTACCTTATAGATATGATGCTATGGAACCATTTATAGATCAGAATACTATAGATATTCATTATAATAAACATCATAGAAATTATGTCAATAATGCTAATAAAATTTTGGTTAATTTACCAAATTTTAGTAATTCTTCTTTAGAAGAGTTATTAAAAAATATTAATTGTGTACCATCAGATAAAAGAATAGAATTAAAAAATAATATTGGTGGTCATTATAATCACTTATTATTTTGGTATGGTTTAAAACAAGGGACAATAATTAATGGTAAGATAAAAGATATGATAGAGTATAATTTTGGAAGTATTAATAACTTTAAAGAACAATTTGAATATTCTGCATTATCTTTTTTTGGATCTGGATGGACTTGGTTAATAAAAACAGATGATAACAAATTAAGAATTAGTTCTACTAGTAATCAAGATAATCCTATTATGGGTAAATCTGTAGTAGATGTTTATGGTTATCCAATATTTGGTATTGATTTATGGGAACATTCTTATTATCTAAAGTATCAAAATCGTCGCATAGATTACATTAAATCATTTTGGTATATTATTAATTGGGATGAAGCAAATAACAGATTAGATAACTAATTGTTTAAATAACAATGTTGTGTACGAGATAGGTATTATAGTTTAATAATATTTTGCTGGTATGTTTAAAATAAATACTGAGACTAGATTATTTACTGGTAAAGCTAATAATAAAAAATTAAGGAGATTAAATAAAATTCCTGCTATTATGCAGGATATTAATTATAAGTTAATCTTAATTCAACTAAATCATAATGATTTTCTAAATTTTTTAGACATTAAAGGTTACACAGAGGAAACTATATTATATTTAGATTACATTAGTAAAAAATATAAAGTAAAAATAAAGGATCTGCAATTACATCCATTTAAAAGATTAGTAATACATATAGATTTTTATGAAATTAAATAGATTAACTAATTCTTCAATATTACATTTTCTATACGTTGTAGCTTAACTAATGTTTCGTTTTCTCTAACTCTTGTTAGTACGACTCCCTGAGTATTACGACTAATTATGCTAACCTCAGAAACACGGGTACGTGATAATTTACCATTACTAGTAATCATAACAATTTGATCTTCATTATTAACTTGCACAGCACCTATAACTTTACCATTCCTTGAATTTACTTTAATTGATATAACTCCTTTAGTAGCTCTAGATTTAGTAGGATATTCAACTTGATTTGTACGTTTTCCATAACCATTCTGAGTAACAGTTAATATTGCACCATTACCATTAGGTACTATTAATGAAACTACTCTATCATGTTTAGATAAATTAATACCTTTTACACCTATAGTTGATCTTCCTACATTCCTGACTTGTTTTTCTGGAAATCTAACGACCTTACCATAAGACGAAAATAGCATTATATCATTATTACCATTAGTTAAACTTACTCCTATTAATTCATCACCATGATTTAAGTTTATTGCTATAATTCCCGTACTTCTTAAATTACTAAATTCTTTTAACATGGTCTTTTTAACTATTCCATTAGCAGTAGCCATTAATACATAATACTCATAATTATATTCTTTTAGCGGTAAAATAGTAGTTATTCGCTCATTTAATTCTAATGGTAATAGATTTACTATTGGCCGTCCTCTCGAATCATTACTAAATTCTGGTAATTGATAAACTTTCATGTAATATACTCTTCCTAAACTAGAAAATAATAGTATTGTATCATGAGTATTAGCAACCAATAAACAGCTAATAAAATCTTTCTCTTTTATAATAGTAGCTAATTTTCCCTTACTACCTCTTTTATTTGTAGAATAGTCAGTTAATGGTTGATATTTTACGTAACCATAATAAGACAAAGTAACTAAAACATTTTCTTGATTTATAAAATCTTCAGTTTTCATACTTACTACATTTTCTGTAATTACAGTCTTTCTTTTATCATTGTATTGTTTTTTTATTTCATTTAATTCATTAATAATAACTAACATTAATTTTTTTGGATCTTTTTTTATACTATTTAAATTTTTTATTAAAAATAAAGTTTTGTTATAATCATCAATTAATTTTGTTTTTTCTAATTTAGTTAATTTATTTAAACGTAAATCTAATATATACTGAGCTTGCTTCTTAGTTAAAATATATTCGTTATTACTAATATTGTACTTAATAAAAAAATTACATTTCCATGATTTACTTAACAAAATATTAATTGCATCATTACTAGTATTAGATGTTTTAATAATATCAATAATTAAATTAGTATTAAATACTACTACAATCATTGCTTCTAAAAAGATAATAGTATTATGAGCTTGCTGTAAATCAAAATTTATCCGACGAGTAATTATTTCACGTCTGTGATCTACAAAAACAGATATCATATCTTTTAAAGACATAATTTTTGGTCTACCTTGATATAAAGCAACCATATTAATACCAAATGATATTTGTAATTGTGTTAAAGAATATAAATTATTCAGCACTACTTGACTATTATGATCTCTTTTTATTTCAATTACTATACGCATACCATCTTTGTCTGATTCATCACGTAAATTACTAATCCCATCTATCTTTTTTTCTTTTACTAATTCAGTAATTTTTTCAATTAAACGAGTTTTATTAACTTGATAAGGTATTTCATATACAACTATGTTTTCTTTATTAGTTTTACTATCTAGTTCTATATTAGTTTTTGCTTTTATATATATAGTACCTTTACCAGTACAATATGCATTAATAATACCTTGTTTTCCATTAATAATAGCTGCTGTAGGAAAATCTGGACCAGGAATATATTTTATTAATTCTTCATTAGAAATATCTTCATTATTAATATAAGCTAAACACCCACTAATTACTTCAGAAATATTGTGGGGTGGAATATTAGTTGCCATACCAACAGCTATACCCGAAGTTCCATTTATTAATAAGTTAGGTATTCTAGTTGGCATAACATAAGGAATTTTTTCTGTATTATCATAGTTATATATAAAATCAACAGTATCTTTTTCTATATCAATTAGTAATTCACCAGCAATTTTAGTCATACGAATTTCAGTATATCTCATTGCTGCAGCTGAATCACCGTCTACTGATCCAAAATTACCTTGTCCATCTATTAATAAATAACGTAGAGAGAATGATTGAGCCATACGAACTATAGTATCGTATACTGCTACATCACCATGAGGATGATATTTACCAATTACATCACCAACAATGCGAGCAGATTTTTTATATGGCTTACTATATACATTATTTAGTTTATACATCGCAAATAGTATTCTACGATGTACTGGTTTCAATCCATCTCTAGCATCTGGTAAAGCTCTGCTAATAATAACTGACATAGCATAATTTAAATAAGAATTTTTTAATTCTTCCTCAATACTAATTTTTATAAGTTTATTATTAGAATTTGACATAAATATAATACCCAAGATCTTAGTATTAATTATTAATATTTATTTTAATATAAATATTATATTAAAAATTAAATACAATATGTTATATTAATTTTATAAAAAATTATATTTAAAACATGATTTTAATAATTTTTTATGATTAATAATTATAATAATAATGATAAAAATATATTTAATTATAATATTAATAATCAGTAGGATAATAATGATAAATTCGAATTATTACACTAACTCTATAGTATACATTTTATTATAATATGTGTAAATAATTTAAATAATAAAAATATACTAGATATATGATATGGTGTTAGTATTTACTAGATATATAGTATTAGAAAAAAGTAAATGTTATCAATATCAATATTGATAATAAATTAATAAATTTAGTAAGATCTTATATGACTATTAATAAATTAAAAATAAATTATAATAAACAAACTATTGAAAAACATACTAGTAATCATAAAAATGTATATGTTACTATTAACTTTATGGAAATATTAAAATATATAAACCAACTAATTAAACTACTTAATAAGTACACTTTATTAGTTAAGGAGGAATAATATTTTTCCTAAGATAAATCATAATTTTAAATCTTGGTTATTTTTAATTTTAATAATAAAAATGTACCAAAATATATATCTAAGGTACACATAATTTTAATAAATTAATTAAACCATCTGAATTATTTAATTAGATAGATAAAATAATATTATATGAAAAATAAATTATGGTAATAAAATATAATCCATTAACTAATAATTTTCATTTATCAAGAAATATTAATATTAATTATGTAATTTGTACGATACATCAATATTAGTATTTATCTATTTACATAAATAACAATTTATAAAATATTAAAATCATTAGATAATTTATATAAGTTAATTGTATTATGTTAGTAATTAAAAGAAATGGTAGTAAGGAACGCATCGATTTTAGTAAAATTAAAAGAGTTATTAATAGAGCATCCATTGGATTAAATAATATCTCTATAAAAAAAATAGAATATTATTGTTGTATACAATTATATAATGGTATTAAAACAACTGATATTCATGAAATTTTAATTAAGGTAACTGCCGATTTAATATCTTATAAACATCCTGATTATCAATATTTAGCAGCAAGATTAGTAGTATTTAATCTAAGAAAAAAAGCATATGGTACATTTAATCCACCAAAATTATATGATCATGTAATAAATTTAATTAATATTGGTAAATATGATAAAAAAATTATTGATTACTATGATAGTAATGAATTTGAATGTATGAATAACTTTATAGATCATTATCGTGATATGAATTTTTCTTATGTAGCAATAAAGCAATTAGAAAATAAATATTTAGTACAAAATAGAGTTACTGGTAAAATATATGAAAGCGCACAATTTTTATATATTCTTGTAGCTGCTTGTTTATTTTCTAATTATAATAAAAAGAATCGTTTAAATTACATAAAGAAATTTTATGATGCAATATCTACGTTTAAAATTTCTTTGCCAACACCAATTATGTCAGGTGTACGTACACCAACAAAACAATTTAGTTCATGTGTATTAATTGAATGTAATGATAGTATTGATTCAATTAACGCAACATCTGGTATAATTATGAAATATATATCACAAAGAGCTGGTATAGGTATAAATGCTGGAAGAATAAGAGCGTTAGGTAGCCCTATTAGGGGAGGAGAGGCATTTCATACTGGATGTATACCATTTTATAAGCATTTTCAAACAGCAGTTAAATCTTGTTCACAAGGTGGTGTTAGGGGTGGAGCTGCTACTATTTTTTATCCTATATGGCATTTAGAAATAGAAAATTTACTAGTTTTGAAAAATAATAAAGGTATCGAAACTAATAGAGTAAGACATATAGATTATGGTGTTCAATTAAATAAATTAATGTATCAAAGATTAATTGATAATGAATATATAACTTTGTTTAGTCCTTCTGATGTACCTGATTTATATAATGCATTTTTTTCTGATCAAAAAAAATTTAAATATTTATATGAAAAATACGAAAGAAATAAGAAAATTCGTCATGGTTGTATTAAAGCTAAAGAATTATTTTCTTTAATGATGAAAGAAAGAACATCTACTGGTAGAATATATATACAAAATGTTGATCATTGTAATACTCATAGTTCATTTAATCCAAAAATTGCACCTATTAAACAATCTAATTTGTGTTTAGAGATAGTTTTACCAACTAAACCATTAGATGATATATATGATAGTAATGGTGAAGTAGCATTATGTACTTTATCAGCATTTAATTTAGGAGAAATACAAGATCTAAATGATTTTAGTGAATTATCATCATTAATTGTTCGTGCGCTAGATGAACTAATAGATTATCAACATTATTTAATTCCTGCTGCAAAAATTAGTACTATAAATAGAAGATCATTAGGTATCGGGGTAATTAATTTTGCATACTATTTAGCAAAAAATGGTGTTCGTTATTCTGATGGTAGTGCTAACAAACTAACACATCGTACATTTGAAGCTATACAGTATTTTTTATTAAAAGCATCTTGTGATTTAGCAAAAGAAAAAGGTATGTGTTCATGGTTTAACGAAACAAATTATTATAATGGTATCTTACCTATAGATACTTACAAAAAGGATGTTGATAATATAGTTAATGAACCACTATATTATGATTGGGAGAAACTACGTAAAAATATTAAAAAATATGGTTTAAGAAATTCTTCTTTATCTGCTATTATGCCTTCAGAGACTTCTTCACAAATTTCAAATGCTACTAATGGTATAGAGCCACCAAGAGGTTTTGTTATTATTAAAGCATCAAAAGATGGTATATTAAGACAAATTATACCTGAAGCGATAAAATTACATGATTCTTACGAGTTATTATGGAATTTACCTAATAATTATGGTTATCTAAAATTAGTTAGTATTATGCAAAAATTTATTGACCAATCAATTTCTACTAATACTAATTACGATCCTAATAAATTTTCTTCTGGGAAAATACCTATGCAACAATTAATAAAAGACTTACTAATTTCCTATAAACTAGGAATAAAGACTTTATACTATCAAAATACACGTGATAACAATGTAAATATTTTAAATCAAACATTGATAAACAATAATGATTGTGATAGTGGTGCATGTAAAATTTAAAACAACTAATGTATAAACTAGGTAAATAAATTATGTTATACACAACATTTTCTCAAATAAAAAATAATCAATTATTAGAACCAATGTTTTTTGGTCAACCTGTTAATATTTCTAGATTTGATCAACAAAAATATATTTTTTTTGAAAAATTAATTGAAAAACAATTATCTTTTTTTTGGAGACCTGAAGAAATTGATATTTCTCGTGATAGAATAGATTATTTAACATTATCAGAAAAAGAAAAACATATTTTTCTTAGTAATCTAAAGTATCAAACATTATTAGATTCTATACAAAGTCGTAGTCCTACTATTTCTTTATTACCAATTATATCTATTCCTGAATTAGAAACATGGATAGAAACATGGTCATTTTACGAAACTATTCATTCTAGATCATATACACATATTATTAGAAATGTGATTAATGATCCATCGTTAGTGTTTGATAATATTATTTCTAATAAAGAAATCCTAAAAAGATCTAAGAACATTGTTTTTTATTATGATGAATTAATTAATTTCATCAATTATTATAATTTATTAGGAGTTGGTACACATTATATTAATGGTAATAAAATAATAATTAACTTAAAAATATTAAAAGAAAAATTATATTTATGTTTAATTAGTATTTGTGCTTTGGAATCAATTAGATTTTACGTTAGTTTTGCTTGTGCTTTTGCGTTTGCTGAAAGAAAATTAATGGAAGGTAATGCAAAAATAATTAGACTTATTGCAAGAGATGAAGCATTACATGTTACTGGAACACAATATATAATAAATTTAATTCATTCTGGTAAAGATGATAAGGAAATGTCTAGTATTGCTTATGATTGTAGACAAAATAGTAATAATTTATTTTTATTAGTTGCTCAACAAGAAAAAGATTGGGTAGATTACTTATTTTGTAAAGGTAATATAATTGGATTAAATAAAGAAATATTGTATCGATATATTGAATATATTACTAATATTAGAATGAGAGCTATTGGTTTTAACCCAATATTTAATATTAATTATAATCCAATTCCATGGATTAACAATTGGTTAACATCTGATAATGTACAAATGGCTCCGCAGGAAGTAGAAGTTAGTTCTTATTTAGTAGGACAAATTGATTCTGAAATTAATTATAAAGAGTTAAGTAATTTTAAATTATAAAAAACTTAATAATGATTTACAAAATATATTTACATTCTAGTAATATAGTATTATTTTCGTATAAAGAACATTTTTCTTTATTACATACATTAGAAATAAATAATATTAGTATTCAGTATCAGTGTAAATCAGGTCAATGTAGTTTATGTAAGTTAAAGTTACTAATAGGAAAAGTAAGATATTTAAAAACGCCAATGATTTTTATTCAAAGGTATGAAATTTTACCATGCATTTGTATACCAATAACTAATATAACAATACAAATATGACTAATAATTTAATAATTTTTTACATCATTTATAATATTCAATTTATTTTTCATTTGTTTAAAACAATAGTTAGTTATTTCTCTTAAATTCTTATTATTATAATTATAAGTTATTAGTTTTGGTAAAACGTAAATATTAATAACACCGTTATTCCAACGGTTTAATTTAATACTATTAGTATTAGATACGCATATTGGTATAATAGGCATATTATTATTTATTGCAATGTAAAAAGCACCAGTTTTAAATGGTAATAATTCTTTATTTTTACTACGCGTTCCTTCAGGAAAAATTAATACTGAGATATTACGTTTTTTAATATTACTTATAATATTATTTAAGTTATTAAAACTATGATAACTAACAATTCTATTAATCAAAATATTACCACTTAACCAATACAATATTCCAAATAGAGGAATAAAAATTATTTCCTTTTTTCCAATAGTTACAGTATTATTTTGAATGATGCATGAAACAATAAATAGATCATAAATATTCTGATGATTAGCAATATATACGCAACTATCATGATTAATTAGTCTGTTATATTGATGTATTTTTACTTTTACTCCTAATAAGACTGATATCTTACTAAATAATTTACTAATTATTAAAACATTATTTTTGCTTTTAAATTTAATTAAGCAGTAAAAAATACCATAAATACATATAAAAATATAATAAAATAAAATTATTATAATTCTTAGTAAAGCAATCATAAAGAATTAATTATATATTATTTTTACGATAATTAACTAAATCATCAATTGTTATTACTGGTATATTAAATTTATTAGCAAAACGTACAATATCTATAGTTCTAGCCATAGAACCATCCTCATTTACAATTTCACATAGTACCCCAAATGGTTTTAATCCAGCTAAAATAGTTAAATCTATAGTAGCTTCAGTATGTCCTCGTCTAACTAATACTCCACCAGTTTTCGCTAATAAAGGAAATATATGACCAGGTCTATTTAAGTCAGATGGTTTAGCATCATCTTTAATAGCAGTTTTAATTGTAGTAACTCTATCTAATGCAGAAACACCAGTAGTTACTCCATAAGCTGCTTCTATTGTTACTGTAAATGCTGTTTGGTAACGGCTATTATTATTTTTCACCATCATATTTAGATCTAATTGTTTTCTTCTTTCTTCTGTTAAGCACAAACATACTATTCCACTACCATAACGTATAGTAAAAGCCATCTGTTCTACAGTTATATTTTCCGCAGAAAATATAATATCACCTTCGTTTTCACGATTTTCATCATCAATAACTAATACACCATTACCTTTTTTTAAAGAATTAATAGCATTTACTACACGTTGTACTGATCTACCAAAATAACTATTAAGTATATAATTCATGAAATTTCTTAACAAAATTAACTATAATTATAGATAGTTTTTATATAAAAAATAAAAAACTACTGTAATAATGTAAGTAGTATAATATTTGTTTATATAATTAATATATAAATATTAATCTTTTATTCTAAATTAAATTAATAAAATCTTCTAGTTCTATATTAAAATAATTATTTTTACTAACTAATAATCCAGCAGCTTTATTAGATAATATACATGAATCTTTAATATTAATATTGCTAGATAACAAGAGAGCTAAAGTACTAATGACTACATCACCAGCACCAACTACATCATTTACATTTTTGGTTTGTGTTGCTGAAATATGTAACGGATTACTATCTGGTTGTATCAAGCTAACTCCATGTTTATCACGAGTTACTAATAAAGCTGATAAATTATATTTTCTGATCATATTTAATCCATGATATACAATATCATTATCATTATAACAAATACTACCAATAGCCTTCTGAAATTCATAAATATTTGGAGTTAGTATATTAGCACCATCATATTTATCATAATTATTACCTTTTGGATCAACTATAACAGGAATATTAAAACTACGTGCTAATTTTATTATTTGTTGAACTGATGATAATGTACCTTTATTATAATCTGATAGTACTAACATATTCATATTAGGTAAAATTGATTTAGCTTTTTTAACTACCGATGATTGAAAATAATTAATTTTATTTTCAAAATCTAATCTCATTATTTGATTATTATCTGATATAATTCTGGATTTTATAACAGTACTATAATTCTTTACATTAACTAATTCACATTTAATATTATTACTAATTAATTTATTTCTAATATATTTTGTAGTGTAATCATAACCAGACAAACTAATAATACTTACATTACCTTTTAAGTTAGATATATTTATTGCAACATTTGCAGCACCACCAGGTTTTTCTATAATGTTACTTATTTTAAGTACTGGTGTTGGTGATTCTGGCGAATTACCAATATTTACACCATAAAAGTATCTATCTAAAATAATATCACCAATAACTAATATATTAATGTTTCTAAAGTTTGATATAACTTGTTTTAACATAAAAATTCCTGTGTATCTTATTATGTATAATTATTGTAATATTACCTCTACTATAAATTATTACTATTGATAGTATTATATATTATAACTTAATGTTTATGATTACAAAATTAAAAAAATATTTAGTTGGTGGTGCAGTAAGAGATATGTTACTAAATATACCAATAAAAGAAAGAGATTGGTTAATTATTGGTGTAACACCTCAATATTTATTATCTAAAGGATATCAACAAGTAGGTAAAGATTTTCCTGTTTTTATACATCCAAATAGTAAGGAAGAATATGCATTAGCACGTAAAGAAAAAAAAATTAGTTTTGGACATACAGGATTTAACTGTTACACATCTCCATCAATAACAGTTGAAGAAGATTTATTTAGACGTGATTTAACAATTAATGCGATGGCAATAGATGAAAATGGTAATATCGTTGATCCGTATAATGGAAGAAAAGATATTGAATTACGTATACTTAGACATGTATCTATATCATTTAAGGATGATCCGCTTAGAGTATTACGAGTAGCTCGTTTTGCTGCCAGATTTTCTCATTTAAATTTTACTATTGCTCCAGAAACATTAAATATTATGAAACAAATGAGAAGAGAACTAATTATGTTATCACCAGAAAGAATCTGGAAAGAAACTATGTTGGCCTTATCAACTAAAAATCCGCATATATTTTTTATTGTCTTAAAAGAATGTAAAGCATTAAATATTATTTTTCCAGAAATATATAATTTGTTTAATAAAAAAATTTTTTTAAAATGCAAGAATATTATTAGTGCTGGTGATTATGCTTTACTAGCCTTAGCTAATAGTGTAAAAATATCAAATAATATTAATATACGTTTTATTACTTTATGTTTTAATTTACCATTATTAAATAGTAAATTATCTATAGGTAAAGAAAAAGATATAATTTATCTTATGTATAAAAGACTAAGATTACCTAATAAATTATTTAATTTACTTAAAATTGTTAATGATTACTACAATGTGTTAATAAATATTGATGATATAAATATTTATGACATGTTAAGTATGTTTAATCGTATAGGTATTAAAGATTGTACAAGTAAAATTAATCAAATTATTTTAATTACTAAAGCTAATTTTAGTGTTTGTACAAGATTTAAAAATTATATGTGGTATATATGTGATTTAATATTTGATGCTTTTAATATGGTTAAAACTTTAAAAGCGGATGAAATAATGAAAGATGGATTTACAGGAAAAAATATTAGTTATGAATTAACAAAAAGACGATTACTATTACTAAATAAATGGAAAATTAATTTAAAAAGTAAATTAATTAACTATTTAAAATAAATATAAGATAAAATACTTAGTATAAGTCTATATATTATAATTATCCTTAATGATTTATATTTAATAAAAAATATAGATTTTTTACCAACTATTATTAAAGTTATAAATGTAGTTAATATACCAATTATTAATATCGGAATATCTGATAATCTTAGTACTTCACTGTTATCTATAATAGATAACAGTGAAGTACTAAGTATTAAAGGTATAGATACTATAAAAGAAAACTCTATAATTAAACAACGATTAATTTTTAATAATGCTCCACCAAAAATCATTGTTCCTAGTCTCGAAAATCCAGGATATAATGACAGACATTGAATACATCCAATAATAAAAGCTTGTAAATAGTTAATACGTTCTTTTAATCTGTTAGTTTTTAAAAATTCACTAATAATTAAGGTAATACTACCACATAACGATGATAAGATAATACTATTGACACTACTTAATTGTTCTAATTTTCTATGAAAAAATAAACCTATAATTCCAATAGGAATTAAACATATTATAATATGACTAGTAAAAAAATTTATATTTTGATTATTAGATCTACTAATAGTTTGTTTAATTACTTTTAATAATTCATTTTTAAAAAAAAATATAACAACAATAATTGAACCAAACTGTATTACAATATCAAATACTTTTATTCTATTGTTATTAAAATTTAATAAGTTACTAACTAATAACATATGACCAGTAGAAGATACTGGTAAAAATTCAGTTACACCTTCAATAAAACCTAAAATTATTATTTTAATATACTCATTATAATTTATTTTAAATAATAGACGATATATCTCCATAAATTAATTAACTATTTTTTATTATATCTTTTTATTATTATACTAACATTCGACGCGTTAGCTATAGCATTAGGTTTACTAATTTTAATTTTTATACTGGATATATTAAATTTTTTTATTAAATGCTGCGCGATATACTCTGCTAATTGTTCTACTAAATAAAAATGTTTATTGTTTGTTATTAATATTAATTCGTCACTAACAATTTTATAATCAATAAAATATTTATTATACTTACTATATTTTATCAAAGATCCATCATAACTAATTTCTAAATCAATAATTAATTTTTGCGAATTAATCTTTTCCCAACTATATATACCAATTTTAGTTATTATTATTAATTTTTCTATATATATTATATCCATAAATAAAATTTAATTCTAATTAACAGAATCTATTTTCCAATCAGATTTTATTGATGTTTTTAAATTATTATATTTTCCATTTTTTAAATGTAATAGTCCAGCATAAGCTATCATTATACCATTATCTGTGCATAATTCTTGTTTAGGATAAAATAATATTCCTTTTCTTTTATTAATCATGTTCTTTAAATAAAATCTTAATTTAAAATTTGCACTTACCCCGCCAGCTATTACTAACGTTTTTAATTTACTTATATGCATGGCTTTAGAACATTTATTTACTAATATTTCTATTATTGTATCCTCAAAAGATTTAGCTATATTAGCTTTATCTTGATAATTAATACTAGATAAACTATGAATTGTATTAATTACTGATGTTTTTAAACCAGAAAAACTAAACATTAAATTAGGTTTATTAATTAATGGTTTAGGAAAATTATATCTATTTGAAATACCATCATTAGCTAATATTGATAATGATAAACCTCCTGGATATTTTAATCCCAAAGCCACTGCAACTTTATCAAATACTTCGCCGACAGCATCATCTAATGATTCACCTAATAAGATGTAATCACCAATATTATTAGCTTTAATCAGTTGAGTATGTTTTCCAGAAACTAATAGCGCTAAAAATGGAAAAGATAATTCATTGTTACTTAACATAGTAGATAATAAATGCCCTTCCATATGATTAATTGTAATAACTGGAATATTCCAAGCATAAGCTAATGATTTAGCTACTGATGCTCCTACTAATAATGAACCAACTAACCCAGGTCCAGCTGTATATGCTATTCCATGAATATTATTTTTAGAAGAATTTGTTTTTGATAAAGCATCTTTTATCAAAGATATAATATTCTTATTATGATTACGTGCTGCTAATTCTGGAACTATTCCACCATATTTACTATGAGTATTAGCTTGACTATGTATATTATTTATTAATATACCTAACTTACTATCATAAACAGCTATACCTGTTTCATCACAAGATGTTTCAATACCTAAAATACGCATATACTTAATTATAAATAAACGTTTAATTTATAATTTAATTATTGTTAATTTTAATTATTTTATATTAATATATTTTGTATTTCTAGTATTATCAAAAATTATTTTATATAAATATTTTAGTATTGGAGCAAAATATTATGCCTGTAATTAAAGTACGTGATAATGAACCATTTGATGTTGCATTAAGACGATTTAAAAGATCCTGTGAAAAAGCTGGTATTTTAGCAGAAATACGTAGACGTGAATTCTACGAAAAACCAACATCTGAACGCAAAAGAGCAAAAGCAGCTGCAATAAAAAGACACATAAAAAAATTATTAAGAGACAATCCTAAATTTAATAAAACTAATAAATATTAATATAGTTACTTTTTTTAATTTATTACAAGTATGTTTATAAAAATTTTTTATTTTAGATGAATAAATATATACCAAATACATTTATTAATGAGTTACTTACACAAAGTAACATAATAGATGTAATAAGTACAAGAATAAATTTAAAGAAAAAAGGGAAAAATTTCTTTTCTCTTTGTCCATTTCATATAGAAAATAACCCATCATTTTTAGTAAACGAAGAAAAACAATTTTATTATTGTTTTGGTTGTAGTGCTAGAGGAAATGTTATAGATTTTTTAATGAATCATGACAAATTAGATTTTATTAGTTCTATTGAAGAACTATCTAATTTATTTAGTTTAGAAATACCATACGAATATTATAATAAATCTTCTAAGGTAGAAAAAAGAACTAAATTATACGAAATAATAAACAAAATTAATAATTACTATCATGAAATGGTAATTAATAAAATATCAAAAGATGCAATAAATTTTTTAAAATTTAGAGGATTAAATAATTATGTTATTTCTTATTTTGAAATAGGGTTTTCTCCATTTAATTGGTATGAAATTAATAAGTATTTTAATTTTAATGCAAGAGATAGATCTATATTAATTAAACTAGGAATTTTGAGTATTAATAAGTATGGACAGTTATATAATAAATTTTACAATAGGATTATTTTTCCAATAAAAAATATAAGTGGACAAGTAATTGCTTTTGGGGGAAGAATTATTAATAACGGTACTGGTCCAAAATACATTAATTCTAATGATAATATTATCTTTCATAAACAAAATAGTATATATGGTTTATATGAAGCAAAACAAAGTATATATGAATTTAATAAATTAATTATTGTTGAAGGGTTTATAGATGTTATTACTCTAAGACAATTTGATATTAAAAATGTAGTATCTATATTAGGAACATCAATAAGTAGTAATCAAATTAAAATACTTTATAATCATACCAATCACATAATATATTGTTATGATGGAGATAAAGTTGGATATTATGCTATGTGGAAAGCATTAAAAACTAGTTTACCTTATTTAACAAATGATAGACAGATAAGTTTTATTTTTTTACCTAAAAATACAGATCCAGATACATTAGTTAGACAAATAGGTACTACTAAGTTTAAATTATTAATTAAACAAGCATATTCATTATTAGAAGTATTATTTCGTATCTTATCATTTAAATTAGATTTAAACGATATAAATTCACGTATTAAATTAATTTATTCAGCTATATCCTTAATAAGAAAAATACCAAGTAAAGTGATACGTATTTCTTTAATACATGAACTAAGTAAAAAAATTGGTATTATGGATTATAATTATTTAAAAAAATTATTATCTAATTATGAAAAATATGAAAATAATACTTTATTACAAACAAATATAACAAAAGTAAAATATAATTGTATTAATATATTAATTAGTTTGCTAATACAAAATCCAAAATTATCTACTCTTGTTAATAATTTAGATGAATTAAGTAATGTTAATTCTTCTGATGTAATTTTATTTATTACACTAGTTAATACATGCAATACCAAATCTAATTTATCTACTAATCAGTTACTAGAATACTATAGAAATAGTAATATTTTTAATAAATTAGAAAAATTAGCAGTATGGAATAATATGATTAAACATAATTTAATTAAAGATACTTTTATAGAGATGCTTAATAAGTTACGTTATTATATAATAGAGCAAAAATATAATAATCTTATTAACCGTGATAGAATAAATAAACTAAATTATAAAGAAAGATTGGAATTATGGTCATTAAATTTAAAATTAGCAAAATATAAATAATAATGCTATATAATTATCTTTATTTTAATATTAATTATTTGTATCATAAATATAATTGATAAGAATTAATAACTAACTAGTTAGATTTATGTTTAAATGTTATCGGATTTAATTTTATGGAACACTTACAATTTAAACAATTAGTTATAAGAGGTAAAGAACAAGGATATTTAACTTTTACTGATATTAGTAATTATTTACCTGATAACATAATTAATTCTGAGTTAATTACAGATATTATGCAAATGATAAACGATATGGGTATTCAAATAATAGAGGAATCATCAACAAATGATAATTTATTAACACAAATAGAACCTTGTAACATAGATAATAATCAAATTAGTAATCATGAATCAGATATAATTGGTCAAACTAATGATCCAATGCGTATGTATATGAGAGAAATGGGTACTGTTGGTTTATTAACTAGAGAAGGTGAAATTGATATTGCTAAAAGAATTGAGGATGGTATTCATCAAGTACAATCTACAGTAGTAGAATATCCAGAGACAATTACATTTTTGTTAGAACAATATGATAAAGTAAAATCTGGTGAAGTACGTTTATCTGATTTAATTACAGGTTTTATAGACTTTGATTATGTTGAAAAACATACATCAACAAGATTAGTTAATAATAATTCTATAACAGGAAATATTGTAGAAGATGAGTATAATGATATTCAAGACAGTGTAGATGATAATATTATAGATCCAATATTAGCTCATAAAAAATTTGTGATGCTAAAAAATCAGTATAACATTACCAAAAATGTCATTAAAAACTTTGGACGTAATCATAATAATTCTATTAAAGAGATAATTAATTTATCAGATATATTTAAACAATTTAGGTTAGTACCAAAACAATTTGATTATTTAGTAAATAATATGCGTTCTATTATTGATAGAATTAATATACAGGAACAATTAATTATTAAATTATTTGTTGAAGTTATTAAAATACCAAAAAAAGTATTTAGTCATTTATTTTCTAATGTGGAACTTAATGATAATTGGTTTAATAATATTTTATCCATGAATCAACCATGGGTAAAAAAATTACATACAGTTGATCAAGAAATACACTATAGTTTAAATCAAC
This sequence comes from Candidatus Lightella neohaematopini, assembly GCA_025728535.1. Lineage (GTDB taxonomy): Bacteria > Pseudomonadota > Gammaproteobacteria > Enterobacterales > Enterobacteriaceae > Lightella > Lightella neohaematopini_D. Next base: position 17,815 of record JAOBJO010000004.1, on the reverse strand, counting down.
TAAATAATATTGAAAAGGAAACTAGTTTAACTATTAAACAAATAAAGGATATTAATAGAAGAGTATTAATAGGTGAGGCAAAAGCACGTAGAGCCAAACAGGAAATGATAGAAGCTAATTTAAGATTAGTGATATCAATTGCTAAAAAATATACTAATAGAGGATTGCAATTTTTGGATTTAATACAAGAAGGTAATATTGGATTAATGAAAGCAGTTGATAAATTTGAGTATCGTAGGGGTTATAAATTTTCTACCTATGCTACTTGGTGGATTAGACAAGCTATTACTAGATCTATTGCTGATCAAGCTAGAACTATACGTATTCCAGTTCATATGATAGAAACAATTAATAAATTAAATCGTATATCTAGACAGATGTTACAAGAAATAGGTAGAGAACCAACTCCAGAAGAATTATCTAAGCGTATGTTTATGCCAGAAGATAAAATTCGAAAAGTACTAAAAATTGCAAAAGAACCAATTTCTATGGAAACACCTATAGGTGATGAAGAAGATTCACATTTAGGTGATTTTATTGAGGATACGTCTTTAGAATTACCAATTGATTCTGCTACTACTGAAAGTTTACGTATAGCCACAAATCATGTACTGTCAAGTTTAACAGATAGAGAAGCTAAGGTATTAAGGATGAGATTTGGTATTGATATGAGTACTGATCATACTTTAGAAGAAGTTGGAAAACAATTTGATGTAACAAGAGAAAGAATTAGACAGATTGAAGCTAAAGCATTACGTAAATTAAGACATCCTAGTAGATCAGAAATATTAAAAAGTTTTCTTGATGATTAATAAAGAATTATAAAGTATATTTAATTGTTTTTAATATTATTTAAAATACTTTACATTGGCCCCTTAGCTTAGATTGGTTAGAGCAAGCGACTCATAATCGCTAGGTCGCTGGTTCAAATCCAGCAGGGGCTAAATAAGTGTTATTTTGTTTGTTTATAAATTTAATTAATATATATATTTATTTATATTAAAAAAGTTTTAATATAGATAAATTATAAATTTTTCTCTCTTTAAATACAGAATACTAAGATAGTAATGCGTAAAACATATCTAGTTTTAAATAACGATAATCAAAAAAATTCATTATCTAAACTGTTATTTTGGTTATTATTCTGGATATTATCTGCTTTATTATTTAATGTAATATTATGGATATATTTTTTTTGTACACATGGATTAATTATAGCTAATAAAAAAGCTATAATGTTTTTAGTTAGTTATCTACTAGAAAAATTACTATCTATTGATAATTTATTTTTTTGGTTTACTATTTTTAAAAATTTTAATATTCCTAGTTTTTTACAACGTTATTTATTATTTATAGGAACAATTAGTGCAGTTGTTATACGTATATTAATTATAATAATAAATCAATGGATCATTAATTATTATCAATTCGTATTATATATATTCGGATTATTGATTATATTTACTGGAATTAAAATGTTAGTTCCTAAAAATAAATACACTACAGATAATTATAATATAACAAATTGGTTATATAAAAATTTACGTATAACTAATAAGTTATATGGAAAAAAATTTTTTATAAAAAAACATGGTATTATTTTTGCAACACCATTATTAATAGTATTTCTTACAATAGAAATAAGTGATATTATTTTTACTTGTGATAGTATTCCAGTAATTTTTTCTATAACTCATGATTTACTAGTTATTCTAACATCTAATATTTTTGCTATGTTAGGTATGAGAACTACTTATTTCTTTTTAGAATATATATCTAAATATTTTCTGTATATAAATTATGGTTTAAGTATAACTTTAGTTTTTATTGGTATAAAAATTTTATTAATGAAATATATTTATATATCAGCTCTGTTTTCTTTAATAGTAATATTAATTATTTTAGCAATTAGTTTAATAATAAGTATTATTATAAACAAAATATGATATAATTAACGTAGTTAATATAATATTAGTTATGTATATGATTAAAAATTTTGTTTGTTATGCATTAAATAAGTATTTACATATTATATTTTATTATAAATACCATTGGATTATTTATCTAGTATTTTTTGTTATTATCTTTTTAGAAAATGGTATACTAATAACTACTCTTTTACCTGGAGATAGTTTATTATTATTGGTTGGTACGTTAGCTTACAATAATATAATAAATTTATTTTCAATATTAGTATTATTAACTATAGCTGCTTGGTTAGGTAGTTGGGTTAGTTTTTTGCAAGGTAAATGGCTAAAGAATAAAAAATTTATAAACTACCAGTTTTTATCTATACCAGAAAAATATCAAAAAACAGCATATAAAATACTTAATAAGTATGGTTCATTAGCATTATTAGTAGGTAGATTTATAGTATTTATCCGTACTATACTACCAATGATAATTGGATTATCTAATATTCATAATAAATTATTTCAATTATTTAATTTTTTTAGTGCTTTCTGTTGGGTATCAATATTAGTATTTATTGGTTATCTACTAAACATTTTAATAATAAATACATATTTAAAATATCTAATTACTTCGTTAATAGCAATAGTACCAATACTAATCTTTACTATTAGTCTTATCTTTATAATACTAACAATAGTAAGAAAAAAATAGATTGAGTTAATTATAAGCCGGATTCTGTCATGGACAGTCATTAATCTAGATTATAATTCACATTATAATTCATTAGCGGTCTACCATGGTGTGGTACGGGTAATACCTTATCCGTTTTTGACCTTGCTCTAAATGGAGTTTGCATTGCTATAACTGTTACCAATTATACGGTGTGCTCTTACCACCACCATTTCACCCTTACTTCTTTAATTTATAAAGAAGCGGTATATTTTCTGTTGCACTATTCAAGATTCTCATCTTCCAGATGTTATCTGGCATTCTACCCTAAGAGTCCGGACTTTCCTCTATTTAATAATAAATAGCGACTGTCTAATTAACTCAATTTAATTATTATAACATAATTATTTATTCTTATTAAGAAAATTTTTATATAAAATATTTCTTTTTATTTTAAATATTGATTTAACTATAGATAATGATACATTTAACGGTAATAATTTTTTTAATTTTATAAAGATTTCTAGTGCTTTTATATAATTTATATTTTCTGATCCCGAGTAACCTTGAATAATTAAAGTTATTTCTCCTTTTATATTAAGGTTATTTTTTTTGATATAATTAATTAACTCGTTTACTGGGGCCCCATAAATATTTTCCCAAATTTTAGTTAGTTCTTTTGCCAATACTATATAACGATTATCATAAAAAACTTGCGCTATATCTTCTAATAACTCTACTAATCTATGATTAGATTCATATACTAAAATAGTACGTCGTTCATATAATAGTGATTTTAATTGTTTTATTCTTTTATCACGTTTTGATGATAAAAAACCTTCGTAACAAAATCTATTTGTTGGTAATCCAGATGCTGATAATGCAGTAATAGCAGCACATGGTCCTGGTAAAGGAGTAACATTTATTCCTAATTTTTTACATTCATATACTAATTTATATCCCGGATCACTAATTAATGGAGTACCTGCATTAGATACAAGTGCCATAGTTTTATCTTGTTTTAATATACTAATTAAATAATTAATTTTTTTATATTCATTATATTGATTTAATACATATAAATGACGTTTCTTAATATATAAGCGATCTAATAAGAAACAAGTATGTTTAATATTTTCAGCAACAATAAAATCAACACTCTTTAATATATAAATAGCTCTATTAGTTATATCTAATAGATTACCTATTGGAGTTGGTACTATATATAAAATTGATTTACCATTATCCATTTTATATTTTAATTTATTAATTATAATTTTGTTATTTAGTTATTAAATTAATTATATTATATTAATATCTTTATTATATCCAATAATTGGATTAGTGTTAATTTATTATATAATTATAATTTATTTAAGTTAATTAATATTACTTAAAATGAGACATTTAAAATTTGATGTAATTGTAGTTGGTGGTGGTAATGCAGGGATAGAGGCTGCATCAGTTGCAGCAAGATTATCTTGTAAGACAATTTTACTCACCAATAATATAAATACAATAGGTTCTTTATCATGTAATCCATCAATAGGTGGGATAGGAAAAAGTCATTTAGTAAAAGAAATAGACGCATTAGAAGGAATTATGGCTAGAGCCGCAGATTTATCTGGTATTCAATTTAGAATTTTAAATAGTAGTAAAGGACCAGCTGTTCAAGCTACTAGAGCTCAAGTAGATCGTAATCTGTACAAAAAAGTAGTTGTTAATATCTTAAAAAAACAAAGTTATTTAACTATATCACAGCAAACTGTAAAAAAATTAATTATTAAAAATAACAATGTTATTGGTGTATACACTAATTTAGGAAGTATATATGGTAAAACAGTAGTATTAGCACTTGGTACTTTTTTAAATGGCTTAATCCATATTGGAAACTATAGTTACAATGCTGGAAGATATAATGAACAAATAGATAACAGTTTTGCACAGTATTTACGTGATATACTACCTTATGCTGGCAGATTAAAAACTGGTACTCCTCCAAGAATTGAATTAAGTAGTATAAATTTTAATAATTTAATTGCTCAATATAGTGATATACCATTACCTGTATTTTCTTATATTGGTAGTATTAAACAACATCCAAAACAATTACCATGTTATTGTACTTATACAAATATAAGTACTAAAAATATTATTTTAAATAATTTACATGATAGTCCAATGTACAATGGTAATATTAGTAGTATCGGCCCGAGATATTGTCCGTCTATTGAAGATAAAATAGTAAAATTTAAAGATAAGGATACGCATCATATATTTTTAGAACCAGAAGGATTAAATAGTAAGGAGATATATCCTAGTGGTGTATCTACTAGTTTACCAATTAACATACAAATTCAATTAATACGTTCTATTAATGGTTTAGAAAATGCTAATATTATTAGACCTGGGTATGCTGTTGAATATGATTTTTTTGATTCTAGAGATTTAAAATTTACATTAGAAAGTAAATTTATTTCTAATTTATTTATAGCTGGACAAATTAATGGTACTACAGGCTATGAGGAAGCTGCGGCACAAGGTTTAATTGCTGGATTAAATGCAGCAAGATTAACTAAAAATTTAAGTTGTTGGTTTCCAGAAAGACACCAAGCATACATTGGTGTATTATTAAGTGATTTATGTTTTCTTGGTACTAAGGAACCGTATCGTATGCTTACTACTAGAGCTGAATATCGTCTTTCTTTAAGGGAAGATAATGCTGATATTCGTCTAACAGAAATAGGAAGAAAATTAGGTATAGTAACTGATAATCGTTGGAGAAAATTTTGTAATAAGATAGACAATATAGAAGTTACACGTCAAAAATTACGTAGTATAAATATATTACCCAATAGTTATTTAGCAAAAGATTTAAATAAAATATTATATAGGCCAATATCTAATTCTGTAAATGTAGAAGAAATATTACGTAGATCAGAAATAAATTATGATAAGTTACTAAAATTAAATTTTTTTAAATCTATATTAGTAGACAAAGAAATTTTTAAGCAAATAGAAATACAAATTAAATATCAAGGATATATTGATAAACAAAAATTGTTAATAGATCAACAGAAAAAGTATAATAATATGTTAATACCAAAAAACATTAATTTTCATCATATACATGGATTATCCACTGAAGTAATTAATAAATTAAATTTCTATAAACCTAAATCTATTAAAGAAGCATTATTAATTTCTGGAATTACTCATACAGCAATTAATATATTAATAATTTGGTTAAAAAAATTAAAAAAAATATAAATATATAATATTTTTATTTATTAGTTTAATATATAATGGATAATGTTTAGTATTTAGATTATTTTTTTAATTAAAAAATATTATTTTAACTGATAGAATTTATATATTTTATAATATATCTTATATAGGTAATTCGTATGTTATATGATAATAATGACTATTTTTATAATTATATACATCATCATTTGTGTAATTTACAATTTAATTTAAAAGATCTTAGTTTTGTTAATGTAAATGATTCTATTAATTCTTTTTGGATTATAAATGTTGATTCATTAATATTTTCTTTTTTATTGGGTCTAGCTTTCATTATAATATTTAGATACATCATTAAATCACATGTTCATAACTACACACCAAATAAATTACAAACTTTAATAGAACTAATAGTACTATTTGTTCAAAAAAATGTTAAGGATATTTCTGATAGACACGATACGTTTATTTATTCATTATCTTTAACATTATTTGTATGGATTACATTAATGAATACAATGGATATTATTCCTATAGATATACTACCATATATTTTTAATAAGTTATTTAATATACCTTTATTACGTATATTACCATCATCTGATATTAATATTACTACATCAATGGCGATTAGTATCTTTTTTATTGTGTTATATTACTATATTAAAAATAAAGGATTATTAGGTTTTTTAAAAGAGTTAATTACTCATCCATTTAATAATATTATATTATTTCCAATAAATATATTTTTAGAATTAATTAATTTGTTATCTAAACCAATATCTTTAAGTTTAAGATTATTCGGTAATATGTATGCCAGTGAACTAATTTTTATGTTAATAACTAGTTTAGTACCTTGGTGGTTTCAATGGATTATTAGTGTGCCCTGGGCTATTTTTCATATTTTAGTTATTATTTTACAATCTTTTATTTTTATGATTTTAACTATAGTTTATATTAGTACAGCATTAAAAGAGTAATATATATAAAACAGGAGGGATATTATGCATAATATAGAATTAATGTATATAGCGGTAGCTATTATGATAGGGTTAGCAGCAATCGGTGCTGCTATTGGTATAGGAATATTAGGTGGAAAATTTATAGAAAGTGCTGCACGCCAACCAGATCTAGTACCTACATTAAGAACACAATTTTTTATTGTAATGGGATTAATTGATGCTATACCTATGATTACTGTCGGATTAAGTTTATATATTATGTTTACCGTAATACAATAATTACATTTTTTTTTGTTATTATTTTTGAGAGGAGTAATAATTTGAATATTAATGCTACTATAATAGGACAAACTGTGGCGTTTGTTATTTTTGTTATATTTTGTATGAAATATATATGGCCACCATTAATAAATATTATTGAGACAAGACAAAAAGAAATTAATGACGGTTTAGATTTTGCTAAACAAGCAAAATTAGAAATTATTAAATCAAAACAAATAGCAGCTGATACTATAGCAAATGCTAGATTAGAAGCAGAAAATATTATTAAGTTAGCACGTAAACATGAGGAAAAAATTATTAATGATGCTAAAATGCTAGCTAATAAGGAATATAAATATATTATATCACAAGCAGATATTAAAATTAATAATAATTATGATCAGGTGAAACAATTACTTTATGAACAAATTAATTCTTTAATATTAGCTAGTACAAAAAAAGTAATTAGTTATTACATTAATGAGTATAAAGTTGATGATATATTAATTAACGAAATAATAAACAAAATAAAATTATAATATATGAATAATAAAAGTAAATATCATTGTTTAATTGCTAAGAAATATGCACAAGTAATTATTGATATAGCAATAAAAAATCACACAATGTTATATTGGCAAAGAGTGTTAGAATTTTTAGTAAAATTAATTAATACTGATTTAGTTTATAGATTAGTTACTCATCCAGTATTATACAATCAAATAACTAGTATTATAATAGACACATGTGGTAGTGTACTAAATTCTCAAAGTACATCATTTTTACTATTAATATCTAAAAATAAAAGATTTAATATTTTATCTAGTATACTATTTTACTTTAAGTATTTAAAAAATAAAAATTCAAAATTAATAATTATTAGTGTAATTTCTACTAAAAAACTTAGTATGCAACAAAAAAATAATCTTAATAATAAAATATTATCCGTATTATCTTATAACGGATATAAAATTAGATTAAATAATATTATTAATACTAGCATTATTGGTGGAATTATTTTACGTATTAATAATACTATTTTTGATGGTAGTATATTAAATCATTTAAATCAATTAAAAAATTTCTTAAAAAATTAAGGATCAAAAATGCGTTTTGACAGTATGGAAATAAGTACATTAATAAAACAACGTATTGATCAATTTAGTTTAAACATAAATACATATGATGAAGGAGTTGTTATATACGTTGCCGATGGCATTATTCATATTTATGGACTTGATCATGTAATGTTAAATGAAGTAGTTATTTTAACTAATGGTAGTTCTGCTATTGTATTAAATTTAGAAAAAGAATTTGTTAGTGCTGTTGTTATGGGTTCATACTTAGATATTTCAGAAGGTATGAAAGTTAAAACAACAGGTAATGTTATACAAGTACCTGTAGGTAGAAAATTATTAGGTAGAGTGGTGGATGCGTTAGGTGTACCGATAGATAATGCCGGTAAATTAGAATATGAATATTTTAGTAACATAGAATCTCCTGCTCCTGGAGTAATTGATCGTGTATCTGTAAGCGAACCATTGTTAACTGGATACAAAGCTATCGATGCTATGATTCCTATTGGTCAAGGACAAAGAGAGTTAATTATTGGTGATAGACAAACTGGTAAAACAACATTAGCTATTGATAGCATTATTAATCAGAAAAATAGTGGTATTAAATGTATATATGTAGCTATTGGGCAAAAAGCTACTACTGTAGTAAACATAGTAAGTATATTAAAAAAGCATAATGTGTTACATAATACTATTGTTGTAGTTGCTAATGCATCAGAACCAGCAATATTACAGTATTTGGCTCCATATTCTGGATGTACTATGGGTGAATATTTTCGTAATATTGGTGAAAACGCGTTAGTTATATATGACGATTTATCAAAACAAGCTATTGCCTATCGTCAAATTTCGTTATTATTAAGAAGACCTCCTGGTCGTGAAGCTTATCCTGGTGATATATTTTATTTACATGCTCGTTTACTAGAAAGAGCTGCTCGTGTAAGTATTGATTATGTAGAAAATTTTACTAATGGTAAAATTAAAAATAAAACAGGTTCTCTTACCGCATTACCAATTATTGAAACTCAGGTAGGAGATATATCATCATTTATTCCTACCAATTTAATTTCTATAACTGATGGTCAGATATTTTTAGAATCTAATTTATTTAATTCTGGCATTAGACCAGCTATAAACCCAGGAATTTCTGTTTCTAGAGTAGGTAGTGCAGCTCAAACTAATATAATTAAGTCCTTATCAAAAGGAATAAGAAATAAATTAGCACAGTATCGTGAGCTTGCAGCATTTTCTCAATTTTCTTCAGATTTAGATAATGATACTAGAACTCAATTAAAAGAAGGACAAAATATTACTGAATTATTAAAACAATCACAACATCATCCATACTCTATAGCTCAACAAGCTATTATATTATTTCTGATGGAAAATAATAAATATTTAGATGATATTTTAATTAATGATATATCTAATTTTGAACATAAATTACTAACTTATTTTAACGATTATTATTATGATGTTATAGAATATATTAATACTAATTTAGTATATAATGATTATATAAAGAATAAATTACATGATATTATAAATAATTTCAAAATTAATTTTTATAAATAATTTAGTTATAATTAATATGTCTAATATTAAAGAAATTAAAAATAAAATAAATAGCATAAAAAACACTAAGAAAGTAACTAGTGCTATGGAAATGATAGCATTTACTAAAATGAATAAAGTTAAAGAAAAAATGTTATCTAGTAGTACATATTTAATTAGTATACAACATATTATTAGTAATTTATTATCCACTAACTTAGATTATAAACCAAAGATAATGAGTAATTATAATTATAGTAAAATTGTTTATTTAATTATTTCTACAGAAAAAGGATTAGTTAGTACATTAAATATTAACCTTTTCAAAAAAGTATTAATTAATATTAATAAACAAGTTAGTCTTAAAAAAGATGTTAAATTAATATTAATTGGTACTAAAGCTATAAAATTTTTTTCTAATATTAATATAGAAATTATAGCTAAAATAAGTAATCTAAACGATAATTTATCCCCCGAAGAATTTAGAATAAAAAAAATTAATCAAATAGTAAAAAGTATAGTATCATCGTATAATAATAATTTAATAGATGCTTGTTACTTAGCAAGTAACAAATTTGTTAATATTTTAAATCAAGTACCAAAAATAATAAGAATTATTCCATTTAAAATTAATAAAATAAAAATAAATAATTGTTATATATATGAATCAGACGTTATTAATATTTTAGATAAGTTAATATATTGCTATATTGAATCCAATATATATTTAGGATTATTAAATAATTTAACAAGTGAACAAGCATCTCGTATGGTAACTATGCAATTAGCTAAGAATAATTGTGATAGTTTAACTAAAGAACTTGAATTAATTTATAATCAAACTAGACAAAATAATATTACACAGGAATTAAATGAAATTGTATCTGGTAATATTAGTTAATATAAAATAAAGGATATAGTATAAATATGATCAATGGTAAAATTATTCAGATAATTGGTTCTATTATTGATGTTGAATTTAACCAAAAATATACACCAAAAATATATCACTTATTAAAAGTAGAAAATGATAATGATGATCTATTTTTAGAAGTACAACAACAATTAGGAGATGGAATAGTACGTTGTATTGCTATGGGGTATTCTGATGGTCTTTATAGAGGTATGAATGTTATTGATTTACAACATACTATTGAAGTACCAGTGGGATATGAAACTTTAGGAAGAATAATTAATGTTTTGGGACAACCAATAGATATGAAAGGTAAAATAAAATCACAAGAATACTGGTCTATTCATAGATTACCTCCTAAATTTCAGGAGTTAAGTGATAGTTATGAAATATTAGAAACAGGAATTAAGGTTATAGATTTAATTTGTCCATTAGTAAAAGGTGGTAAGGTTGGTTTATTTGGTGGAGCAGGAGTAGGAAAAACTGTTAATATGATGGAGTTAATTCGTAATATTGCAGTTGAACATTCTGGTTATTCAGTATTTACTGGTGTTGGAGAACGTACAAGAGAAGGAAATGATTTTTATAATGAAATGATAACATCAGATGTTATTAACAAAGTTTCTTTGGTATATGGACAAATGAATGAACCACCAGGTAATAGATTAAGAGTAGCTCTTACTGGATTAACAATTGCAGAAAAATTCCGTGATAATGGTCATGATGTATTGCTTTTTATTGATAATATTTATCGATATACTTTAGCTGGCACAGAAATGTCAGCTTTACTAGGTAGAATACCATCAGCTGTCGGATATCAACCAACCCTAGCAGAAGAAATTGGTCTATTACAGGAACGTATTGCTTCTACAAAAAATGGTTCTATTACTTCTATTCAAGCAGTTTATATACCAGCTGATGATTTAACAGATCCTTCTCCAGCAGCAACTTTTGCTCATTTAGATACTACAATTGTTTTAAGTAGACAAATTGCTGCTTTAGGTATTTATCCAGCAATTGATCCATTAACTTCTACCAGCCGTCAGTTAGATCAAAATATAGTTGGTAAAGATCATTATAATACTGCTAAAGATGTAAAATTAATTTTACAACGTTACCAAGACTTAAAAGATATTATTGCTATTCTTGGTATCGATGAATTATCTGAGGAAGATAAATTAGTAGTATCTAGAGCAAGAAAAATAAATAGGTTTTTGTCTCAGCCATTTTTCGTAGCTGAAAATTTTACAGGTATGACCGGAAAATATGTATCAATTAAAAATACTATAGAAGATTTAAAAAATATTATTAGTGGTAAATATGATCACTTACCAGAACAATTATTTTATATGATTGGTAGTATTTCAGATATAAAAAATATTTAAAGTTAACTTATAGAGTTATGTATACTAATTTTAAACTTACTATTGTTAATATAGAAAATTTAATATTTTCTGACATGGTATATAAAATTGTAGTTAATAGCATTGGTGGAGAGTTTACTATTTTAGCTAAACATGCACCGTTAATAACAATAACTAAACCAGGGGTAGTTTGTATTAATAGTAATACACATAATAATAAATGTATATATTTACCTGAAAGTATACTAGAAGTTCAGTCAAATAATGTACTGATTATTTCTGATTCAATGATTAACAATATTAATTTAGATGAAAAAGAAATTATTAAAAATAAAATTAAAATAGAATCTTTACTAAAAAAACGTATTGATATAAATCAACAAATAAAATTATCTTTAGAATTAGCCAAAACTTTAGCTACATTACAAGCAATTAAAATTAGTAAATCATTTAAATTAACTAAAAAAACGTACTAAAATAGTTTTGCCGATATAGCTTAAATTGGAAAAGCAATGTACTCGTAATACATAAGTCATAGGTTCAAGTCCTATTATCGGCATTTAATTTATTTTTTATTGGCGGTATAAATGTTATTCCAGTATCCCATGGTTGTTCTATCCACGTATTTTGTGGTATGTCTATAATGTATTTATCAACAAAATTACGTCCTGATGGTTTTGCAAAGATAGTTACTAAATATGCTTTATTATATACTTTCTTTATAAGTTTTGCAGTGTTACCAGTATCAGTTAAATCATCAACAATAATAAATCCTTTACCATTATTATGATTATGATATGTACGTTTAATAATATTAATGTTATGTTGGTAACCATAATAATAACTAGCTACACAAAATGTATCAACATAACGAATATCTAATTCTCTTGCTAATAATGCACTTGGTACTAATCCACCACGACTAATAGCTATAATTCCCTTCCATTTAGTAGATAAAAGATCCTTGGCAATTGTTCTAGTATACATTTGTAACATATCCCAAGTAACAATATATTTATTCTTCATAAGAATAACAACTTAATTAAAAAATTTTAAAATTATTCTATTAACTTATTTTCTATAATTTGTACTAAAACATGAATTATCTTTATATGCATTTCTTGAATACGATCAGCATAACCATTATGAGGGACTGATATTATTATATCAGAACTAATTACATTATCATTTAATTTACCACCAGTAAGTAATATAATCTTCATACCTTTATTCTTTGCAGTATGTATAGCATTAATAATATTTACTGAATTACCTGATGTAGATAAACAAAATAATACATCATTTTGATTACCTACTGCTTGTATATAACGAGAAAAAACTTGATAATAACCAAAATCATTACTGACACAGGATAAATAACTAGGATCAGAAATAACTATTACTGGGTAATCCTAATCTATTTTTTCTATAACGACCAACTAATTCTCCAGCAAAATGCATTGCATCACAATGTGATCCACCATTACCACAAGATAGCACTTTATTTCCAGTTTTAAAAGCACAAACTATTAAATCTGCCGCTGATTCTATTAAATGTAAACACTTTTCGTTTTTAATAAAATATTTAGTAATTTCTATTGATTTATTAAATTCATTTATAATTAGATTATTATATTTCATATTTTTATAAACTATTCAGAACACTAACATTTTTTTTTATTTATTTCTCCATAAACAATTACCATTGTTTTGTATTAAATCTAATTGTTGTTCATGTAAAGCTTGCTCTTTTTCATTAGCATAAAGTATTTTTAATCTTCTATCATTTAATCTAAATGATTTATGTATCGTATCTTTATCTGAAATATTAAATTTTATAATACTTTGACTACTAGTCATACGTAGAAAAATATTAGCTAATATTTTTGCATCTAATAAAGCACCATGTAATACTCTAATATTTTTACTTACACAATATCTATCACATAATGCGTCAATACTATTTTTTTTACCAGGAAATAAAGTACGAGCAATTTTTAAACTATCAATAACATTACAAATATTACTAATATCTTTAATATTATGATTTATCATACTTAACTCATAATTAATAAAACTAATATCAAAACTAGCATTATGTATAATTAATTCACTATTTTTAATAAATGATATTAATTGATCTGCTACCTCTATAAATTTAGGTTTACTAATTAGTTTATCAATACTAATACCATGTATAGAAAAAGCTTCTTGATCTATAGATCTACATGGATTTAAATATACATGAAAATACTTATTAGTAATACGTCTATTTACAACTTCAACTGCTCCAATTTCAATAATCTTATGTCCATAAAAAAAATTATCTTTTGTTTTATTAATACCAGTAGTTTCAATATCTAAAAAAACTTGTTTAATCATATCTTTAATATATAATAATCCTATTAATTTATTAAAATTAAACTTTAATGGTTATATTAAATTTTTTTACAAAATGCAAGAATATATTAATATTTTTACCGACGGATCATGTATTAATAATCCCGGTAATGGTGGATATGGAGCTATAGTTAAATTAAAAAATAAAAGTGTTATACTTAGTGGTGGTTATAGATTAACAACTAATAATCGTATGGAGCTAATTAGTATTATTGTATCATTACAGTTAATATCACATTTAAATAGTAATATTATTATATATACTGATAGTATTTATGTACAACAAGGTATAACAAAATGGATATATGTGTGGAAAAAAAATAGTTGGCACAATAGTAAAAATAAAATTGTAAAAAATATTGATCTTTGGAAAACATTATTTTTTTTACAGTCTAATATCTTAGTAAAATGGGTTTGGATTAAAAGTCACAGTATATGTAATGAAAATAATTATTGTGATAAATTAGCGTATTATATGGCTAGCTGTAAGCCATATTTAACAGATGTTAATTATGAGAATAATATATGTTAAAAATCACAGTAATACGTACTTTATTTGATAATTATGTTTGGTTATTATTAAATAATAATAAATGTGTAGTTATTGATCCTAGTAATGAAGAATTAATTATTAAATTTCTAAGACTTAATAAATTAAATTTAGTAGCAATCTTAATTACTCATAATCACAAAGATCATATTTCTGGAGTAAGTGTATTAAAAAACATTTATCAAGCACCAGTATACGGTCCAAAAGAAACTAAATATCTTAATAATTATACAATAACACAAAACGATACTATTAACATACTACGATATAAATTTACTGTATTATCTTTACCTGGTCATACTAAATATCATGTTGGATATTATCATTATCCATGGTTATTTTGTGGTGATACATTATTTTCTGCTGGTTGTGGTAGAATATTTAATAGTTCTGTACAAACTATGTTCAATTCATTAAATAAAATTAATAAATTACCAAGTAATACCATGATATTTCCTAGTCATGAATATACTATAAAGAATTTAGATTTTATTATTAGTAACAATATAACACTACTAAATAATATGTTTATAATAAAATATTATAGAAATATTATTAGACGTATGATCTTTAATAAAGTTCCTAGTATACCAGTTTCATTATGCTTAGAAAGAATAATTAATCCATTTATACAATGTACTAATAGTTTTTATTATAATAATAAAATTATTAAAATACCAAACAATATAAGTAATTTTAGTTATTTTAAATTTTTACGTAATAAGAAAGATTTATTTTAAAGAACAGGGATGAGGAGATTCGAACTCCTAGCATTCAGTTTTGGAGACTGATATTCTACCATTTGAACTACATCCCTTTTAAAAAATAAACGGTGCGAACGGGACTTGAACCCGTGACCCCCGGCGTGACAGGCCGATGTTCTAACCAAACTGAACTACCGCACCATAAAAATAATTTGGAGCTAAGCGGATTTGAACCGCTGACCTTCTGTGTGCAAAACAGACGCTCTACCAACTAAGCTATAGCCCCATAAAATATGTAGGCTTAAGTGGATTTGAACCACTGACCTCACCCTTATCAGGGGTGTGCTCTAACCAGACTGAGCTACAAGCCTAAAAATAACAAAAATTTGTGTAGACACTCAAGGTATACTTATTATATTACTTAATAAGTAAGGAGGTAATCCAACCGCAGGTTCCCCTACGGTTACCTTGTTACGACTTCACCCCAGTTATGAATCACAAAGTGGTAAGAGCCCTCCTAATTAATTAGGTTAAACTGCTTACTTCTTTTGCCACTCACTTCCATGGTGTGACGGGCGGTGTGTACAAGGCCCGGGAACGTATTCACCGTGGCATTCTGATCCACGATTACTAGCGATTCCGACTTCATGAAGTCGAGTTGCAGACTTCAATCCGGACTGTGATGTACTTTATGAGATTTGCTAACTTTTACAAGCTTGCTTCTCTTTGTATACACCATTGTAGCACGTGTGTAGCCCTACTTATAAAGGCCATGATGACTTGACGTCATCCTCACCTTCCTCTAGTTTATCACTAGCAGTTTTCTTTGAGTTCCCGTCTTAATTCGTTGGCAACAAAGAATAAGGGTTGCGCTCGTTGCGGGACTTAACCCAACATTTCACAACACGAGCTGACGACAGCCATGCAGCACCTGTCTCAAAGTTCCCGAAGGCACTAAAACATCTCTGTTAAATTCTTTGGATGTCAAAAGTAGGTAAGGTTCTTCGCGTTGCATCGAATTAAACCACATGCTCCACCGCTTGTGCGGGCCCCCGTCAATTCATTTGAGTTTTAACCTTGCGGTCGTACTCCCCAGGCGGTCAATTTAACGCGTTAGCTACGAAAGTTAAATAATAAAAAACATTCAACCTTCAAATTGACATAGTTTACGGCATGGACTACCAGGGTATCTAATCCTGTTTGCTCCCCATGCTTTCGTACCTGAACGTCAGTTATCATCCAGGGGGTCGCCTTCGCCACTGGTATTCCTCCAGATATCTACGCATTTCACCGCTACACCTGGAATTCTACCCCCCTCTATGAAACTCTAGTCTATTAGTTTTAAATGCCATTCCTAAGTTAAGCTTAGGTATTTCACATCTAACTTAACAAACCGTCTACGTACTCTTTACGCCCAATAATTCCGATTAACACTTGCACCCTCCGTATTACCGCGGCTGCTGGCACGGAGTTAGCCGGTGCTTCTTTTGTAAGTAACGTCAAATTATAATATTATTAGTATTATAATCTTCTTCCTTACTGAAAGTGCTTTACAACCCTAAGGCCTTCTTCACACACGCGGCATAGCTGCATCAGGGTTGCCCCCATTGTGCAATATTCCCCACTGCTGCCTCCCGTAGGAGTCTGGACCGTATCTCAGTTCCAGTGTGGCTGATCGTCCTCTCAGACCAGCTAGAGATCGTCGCCTAGGTAAGCCATTACCTTACCTACTAGCTAATCTCGTCTGGGCTCATCTAATGGCGAAAGGTTTATATTTAATTAATATAAATTAATTATAAAGCCCCATCTTTAATCAATAGATATTACGCGGTATTAGCTATCGTTTCCAATAGTTATCCCCCTCCATTAGGTAGATTCCCAGATATTACTCACCCGTTCGCTGCTCGCCAGCAAAAATCACAACATGATTTTCCTGCTGCCGCTCAACTTGCATGTGTTAGGCTTGCCGCCAGCGTTCAATCTGAGCCATGATCAAACTCTTCAATTACTACAAGATAATACGTGAAATATAATTTAGTAAGTAATTAACTAACATTATATATCTCAATATTATCTAAAATACTAATATTAATCTTGAGTGCCTACACAATTTATTGTTAAAGAACAATGAATATAAATAAAAAAGCGTACACTGTTTTTTTATTATGTCAAGTTGATTTGTAGTAAAAAATAGTTAGGTTT
>JAOBJO010000003.1 GCA_025728535.1 Candidatus Lightella neohaematopini | reverse complement strand
GTACACTGTTTTTTTATTATGTCAAGTTGATTTGTAGTAAAAAATAGTTAGGTTTTATATTTCTATTTGTGTACCTAACTTAACCACTCTATTTGTTGGTATCAAATATTGATCAGATATTTTTACTGAATTATTATATAATATCGTAAATAATTTACCACTAATTTTAAAGTACCATGATGTGCGATTTAAAATTAATGATTCATATGATATAAAAAAAGATGTTTCTTGCATTTGACAAAATAATTTATCAACTTTACATCTATCAAATATTTCTTCCATATTAGGAGTTTCTTTAAAACCATAGCAAGCAATAACTCGCCAAAAAGTTGGGGATAATTGTTCTACATTAACGCGCTTTACATTATGAACTAATGGAGTATTTTTTACTTTAATATTTAATAATACTGTTTTAGTATGAATAATTTTATTATGTTTTAAATTTTGTAATAACGCAATAGGAACAGTATTTGCATTATATGATATAAATACTGCAGTACCTGGTACTATAATTGGTGGATATTTGTTAAGAGAAATAATAAAAGCACTTAGAGAATTACTATATTTACTAACTTGATAAAATAAATTTAGTTTTTCATACCTCCATATAATCATAATAACAAAAATTATTAAACTAATTAGTATAGTTAACCATCCACCAGATAAAGTTTTTAGTATATTTATGGTAAACATTGTAACATCTAAACATAAAAAAATTATTAATAATAATGTTGCTACATATATATTCCATTTCCAATAATATATCACTACCATATATAATAATATACTAGTTAATACCATAGCACTAGTTACTGTAATACCATAAGCCGCTGCTAAATTACTAGAGTGTTTAAATATTATTATAACTATTAGTACTATTATGTATAATAACCAATTAATTAACGGAATATATATTTGACCCGACTCTATTTCAGAAGTATAAATAATCTTCATAGATGGTAAATAATTTAAATTTATTGCTTGTTTCGTTAAAGAAAAAATTCCCGATATAACTGCTTGAGATGCAATAACAGTTGCCATAGTACTTATAATTAACAATGGTAATACAGCCCAACTAGGAGCAAGAAAAAAAAATGGATTACTAATATATTTTGTATTAGATAGTACTAGCGCGCCTTGACCAAAATAATTTAATATTAATGTTGGTAATACTAAAAAGAACCAAGCTAAACGAATTGGTAATGCACCAAAATGACCCATATCAGCATAAAGTGCCTCAACTCCAGTAATAGATAAAATTACTGTACTTAAAGTAAATAAAGAAATATTATGGTACTTTTTTATAAATATAAAGGCCCACTTAGGATTACATGCAGTCAATATCTCTGGAAATTTTATAATTTCAACAATACCTAAAATACCTATTATTAAGAACCAAACTATCATGATTGGAGTAAATAATTTGCTAATATTAGTTGTACCATATTTTTGACATGTAAATAATATAGTTAATATAATAATAGCTATTAAAGTAATAAATTTTTTAAAAAATGGAGTAATTATTTGTAATCCTTCGGTAGCAGATACCACAGAAATAGCTGGGGTAATAACAGTTTCTCCGTAAAAGAAACTACCCCCTAATAGTCCTAATACTATTAGGATATTAGCAAACTTACTACTAATATTTCTGGTAGACAATAAGGTAAGAGTTAAAATACCTCCTTCACCGGCATCATTAGCTTTCATTACAAATAATAAGTACTTGATAGAAACTATTATAATTAATAACCAAAAAATAATTGATAGAAAACCAAATACAGTAACATAATCAATATTAATGCCATGTTGGTTATTAAAACACTCTTTTAAAGTATATAACGGACTAGTTCCAATGTCACCATAAACTATTCCAGTAGTAGCTAAAGTATTAATTAATAATGAATATTTATTATTTTTAAACATACGCCAAATAACTAAATAAATATTACATTAATAGAATATTGATAACGTATATGTATGTAATATTTAGTTAATTCAATTACAAAAACTATCATCATTAATTATAATTAAATAGTATTTTTTTATATAAATTTTAATAATTGCAGATTATAAATTTATTTAATACTATAAATAACACAACCACTAATATTATATTATATAATAGTAATATAGTGGTTATGTCATATTATTTATGTACTATCAAAATTTAAATAAAGATAAATTATATTGTAGTAACATTAATTGCTGATGGTCCTTTTTGACCATCCTGAATTTCAAATTCTACATTTTGTCCTTCAGATAAAGTTTTAAAACCATTACCTTGAATTGCTGAAAAATGGACAAATACATCCTTACTACCATCTGATGGAGTAATAAAACCAAAACCTTTAGATTCATTAAACCATTTTACTTGACCTGTAATTTTTGCCATATCTTACTTTCCTTAAAAAATATTAAATAATATATAATAGTATACGATAAAAACAATTTATTATAAAGTGTATTTTAATACAAATTAGTTTCTATAAATATACCAGTAATTACAAATTAATATACATTAAAATATTTTAATATATCAATAGTATCATTCTAATATAATTAGTTTTCATAATTTTACAACTATTTTAATTCAAATAAGTTCCATTTATTAATGCTTGAATTCTTTTTTCTAAAGTAGGATGAGACATAAATAACTCACTAAAGTTATAACTATATTTACCATTAATACAAAAAGAACTAATAGTATTATCAATATCAAATTTACTATAATTAATTTTTAATTTATTTAAAGCAGTAATCATATTATTTACCCCAACTAATTTTGCTGCTCCAGCATCAGCATAAAATTCTCTTTTTCTAGAAAACCAAAGAACAACTATATTAGCTAATATACCAAATATTAATTCTAATATTACAGAAGTAATAAAATATATGTTTTGATTACTATTTTTATTATCATCATCTAAATTAATACTAGAAAATAATTGTGCAGCTATTCTAGATAAAAATATAACAAAAGTATTAGTAATACCTTGTATTAGAGTCATAGTAACCATATCTCCATTAGTTATATGACTCATTTCATGAGCTATTACAGCTTGTATCTCATTTTTATTCATATTTTTTATTAATGCAGTACTAATTGCTAATAAAGATGATTGACGTGTAGCACCAGTAGTAAAAGCATTTAAATCAGAAGAATTATAAATAACTAATTCAGGATTTTTAATATTTAAAATTCTTGATTGGTTATTTATTATTTCCAATAACCAATATTCAATATCATTTTTTGGTTTTTTAATAATTTCACCATCTATTAATTGCAACGCAATATACTTAGACATATATAAAGATATTAAAGAACCACTAAATCCAAATATAATAGCTATTAATAATAAATTATATATTGTGTGTATACTAATACCTAAAATGTACAGTACTAAACTAAATACTATGATTACTGCTATATTAGTAATTAAAAATATAATAATACGAAACATATTAATGCCATTCCTTATTAATGAATTATAAAGTATAATACAACAATTTTACTAAAACTAGTATTTTATATTTATATATAAATTAATATTACTCAGAATATTAAATAAATTTTTTTAGTTAAATTTTAGTTTAGGTAATAGAAAACTAACCATTTTTATATATTCTAACTTATCAACTCCAATTAATTTAACTGTATATGGTAATTTGGTAGTAAGAGGGTTCACTGCATGATTATTAATCCAGATTTCAAAATGTAAATGTGGACCGGTAGAATAACCAGTATTACCTGATAAAGCTATACAATCACCATACTTGACAAATTGTCCTGATTTAACTAATAATTTATCTAAATGCATATATCTCGTAATATATTGATTATTATGATTAATAGTAATATATTTTCCTGCAGCTTTATCAATCTTACTACTAATAACTCTACCGTCATTAACTGAAAAGATTGGGGTACCTTTTGGCATAGCAAAGTCTACACCCCTATGAGGCTTAACAATTTTAGTAATAGGATTAAATCTGTTAAAACTAAATTTTGATGAAATACGAAACTTTTTATTAGTAGGATATAATATAGAATTATTAATTAATCTTGTAGCTTTCAAATTATAAAATCTACCATTATATGCTCTAAAAGCATAAAAATCTTTACCATTAATATTAATTCTGATACCAATTAATTGACCATGTTTACATTTCTTACCAAAAGAATTATTTATTTTAACTAATATCGAAAATTGATCACCATGTTTTAATTTATTAAGATTTATACGCCATTTTAAAGCTGTTTTAATAATTTTAATATCATTATTAGTTAATCCTACAAAATGAGCACTAGAAAAAAAGTTGTTATTTACACAACCACTAAATACTTTATAGTAACAATTTATATTTTTAGAAAATAACTTATTTGTACTAAATAAAATAATGTTATTATAAAATTTTTCCAAAAAATTAAATATATAGTAACTTACTATATTTAAAATTATTAAAATATGGTTAGTTATATATAAAATATTATTTATAAAATACTGTTTAAATAATTTTAAATTTCTAATAAAATTAATTTTATTAATATAAAATAAATAGTTAGTATTAATATTATTATATTTATATTCTAAATTTTTTAAAAAACTAGAATTTTCAATAAACTCTAATAAAAATAAATTACTTAATTGTTTGGTAAACCTTAAGTAATGATAAGAATTAAATAATTGTAATAACAATATTAATAATGTAATGATAGTAATTAAACGATATAATTTCATGTAATATAAATAACACGTTAGTCAATATACTTACTATATTTTTATTAGTAAGTTAATTCTTAATAACAACATATTAATTAATATTAATGTACTTTTTCAAGTAGTATACATTAAATTAAACTGTATAGTAATAAATATAGCTAACATTTAAAATACGTCTATAAATAGTTACTAATTTATTTTATTAGTTAATTTACTTAAACTATTAATATTGTAATAGTGTGTAACAGCAATTGCTAATGCATCAGTTACATCTAGTTTTAAACTAATTTTTAAGTTTAATAATTTACATATATTGTATTTTACCTGTAATTTATCTGCTGAACCTTTACCTACAATAATTTTTTTTACTTGTCTAGCAGTATATTCAAACAACGGTATATTAAAATTTACAGTAGCAGCAATAGCTACTCCTCTTGCATGACCTAATTTAATTGCTGTATCAGCATTTTTTGACACAAAAATTTTTTCTACTACAATATAATTAGGTAAAAATTGATTAGTAATATTATATATAGTGTTGTATATTAATTTTAGTTTATCATATAAGTGACAAAATTTACCACAGTAAACATAGCCACCATATAAATAGCTAATACTAACATTATTATATTTTATTAACCCATAACCAGTAATGTTTAGACCAGGATCTATACCTAAAATAATTTTATTTGTATTATTTAACATATTTGTACCGTTGTAATATTTATCTTAAATAGGTTTTATTAAACTATTACTATCTACTATAATTACTTAATTTTATGTATTAAATAATACATTATTTATTTTTGATGTTAACTTAGGAAATGCAATAACATCTTTTATACTACTAGAATTAGTTAATAACATTAATAAGCGGTCCAGACCTATGGCTAAACCAGAATGATTAGGAGCACCATATTTTAATGCACTTAATAAAGTGCCAAAATATTTATTTTGTTTATATTTACTAATACCTAATATATTAAAAATTACTTTTTGCATTTTATAATTATTGATACGTACTGAACCACTACCAATCTCATAACCATTAATAACAATATCATATGACTTAGCTATTATTGACCTAGGATGTTTAATAATATGATTAATATCTGTGCATTTAGGGGCAGTAAATGGATGATGCATAGAAGAAAATATATTGTTTTTTATTTTGAATAAAGGAAAATCAGTAATCCATAATGGAGACCATTTAACACAATTCAAATTATAGTCAGTAATAATTTTTAATCTTAGCTTACCTAAAGTACTAGCGGCTTTATAAAAATCATCTATTACAAAAAATACAGTACTACTGGAATTAATATTTTTAAAAAAATCTAAAATTTTCAATAAAAATTTATATTCAAATATTTTTGTTGCTGATCCTTCTAAATTTAATTTATCATTAATTACTATCCAAAAAGACATTTTAACATTATGTGAATTAATATATTTAATATATTTGTTAATATTTTTACTACTAATACTTACGTTATCTATACTTACTGCAAAAACACTATTTACATTAAAATTATATATTTTATTGTAATTAATGTTAGTACTTGTAAATAACTTAGTTAAATTTATTAATTCTATATTACTACGTAAATCTGGTTTATCTGAACCAAAACGACAAATTGCTTCATGATAAGAAATTTTAATAAATTTATCTAAGTGAATATCTAAAATTTTGTACCACAAATATTTAATTAAATATTCTACTATATTCATCAATTCATCAATATCAATAAATGATACTTCTATATCTAATTGTGTAAATTCTGGTTGACGATCAGATCGTGAATCTTCATCGCGAAAACATTTTGCTATTTGATAATATTTATCAAAACCTGATATCATTAATAGTTGTTTAAATATTTGTGGAGATTGAGGTAAAGAATAACGTTGATTATTAATTTTACTAGAAACTATATAATCTTGAGCTCCATTATAGGACATATTCGCTAATATTGGAGTATCAATATACAAAAAATTATTTTTTGTCATAAATTTGTTAATAATATAAAATACTCTGGAACGTATTTTAATATTACTAGTCATTTTTTTATTACGTAGATCTAAATAACGAAATTTTAGTCTTTTTTCATCGTCTATAACATTATTGATATTAATTGGTAGTACATCAGATTTACTTATTATATCTAAATTTATTACTAATATTTCTACATTATCAATAACTTTATTTTTATACTTTTGTAATTTGTCTCTTACTATACCAATAACTTTAATACAAAATTCATTTTTTAATTTTATTGCTTGACAAAAAACATACTTATATTCAGGATTACAACACAATTGAATAACTCCATAATGATCACGTAAATCAATAAAAATTAATTTTCCTAGATTTCTTATACGATTTACCCAACCATAAACTATTACTTGTTTATTAATATGTGATGTGTTAATTTCACCACAGTATAGCCTTTGCATTGATTTACCCATTGATATTAACTAATAATACTAATATTATATAATTATATCATGATAATAATTTACATAAAATATTTTGTTGATTAAATACTTTATAAATTAGTTACAGATATTTATGAACATAAATTCTATAATATCAATAAAATTAAAACAAATTTTGTTAAATTTAAACATAAAAACAAATACTAATATTTTATTAGTCAAAGCAACTAAATATATTAAATTTGGCCACTATCAAATAAATGGTATAATTTCTTTAGCTAACATTATTAAAATGGAACCTATAATACTAGCTAAAAATATAAAAAGAGAGTTAGAGTTATTCTATATAATAGATAAAATTACTATTACCAATTCAAATTTTATAAATATTTTTTTAAAAATTAGTTGGTTATCTTATAACTTAAAAAAATTAATAAATTCTTCAAGATTAAATGTTAATATAGTACAACAATCAAGAAATATCGTTATTGATTATTCTTCACCTAATATAGCTAAAGAAATGCATGTAGGTCATTTACGATCTACTATCATAGGTGATTCTATGGTAAGAATATTAAAATTTTTAGGACATAATATAATAAAAATTAATCATATAGGTGATTGGGGTATACCGTTTAGCATATTAATTACATATATAGAAAAAATTAACATTAATATAAGTAATAAGTTAATTAATAATATTAAATTATTAGATAAACTATATAAAAGAGCTAAAAGATATTATGATAGCAATATTAATTTCGTTAACCAGGTAAGTTTTAATTTACTAAAATTACAAAGTGGTGATATTTTCTATAATAGAATATGGTGCAAAATAGTTGATGTTACAATTAAAAATAATCAACATGTTTACAATTTATTAAATGTTACATTAGATGATATTGATAATATAGGAGAAAGTTTTTATAAAAATATGTTATCAGATATCGTAAATGATTTACAAAGTAAAAAAATTGCAATAGGTAAAGGTTATTTATCATTAGTAACAATAAACAATGATAAAATAAATAGATCTGGTAATCCTGTACACTTAGTAATTAGAAAAAAAGATGGTACTTATTTATATTCTACTACTGATATTGCATCTATTAAATATAGATATGAAATATTAAAAGCTAACAAAATTATTTATTATGTAGATTCTCGTCAAAAAAATTATTTTAATAATATATTTTTTATAGTACGCGCGGCTAATTATGTACCAAAATCAGTTAAATTAGAACATCATATTTTAGGTATGGTCTTAAATAAAGATAATAAACCATTTAAGACTCGTGAAGGAAATACAATAAAATTAATAGATTTATTAAATGAATCAATTAGACGAGTAAGTATTATTATAAAAAATAAGTATCCTGAAATAAATAATAAAAAACTAATTAGAATTTCTAAAATTCTTGGTATCGGAGCAATTAAATACTTTGATTTATCTAAAGATCGTTCTTCTAATTATGTATTTGATTGGAATAAAATATTAAATCTACGTGGAAATACAATAATCTATATACAATATGCTTATATTCGCATTAATTCTATATTAAAGAAAATAAATATTAAAAAGTATAGATATTATAATTATTATGAATATTATTTTAATACAAATGAAGAAATTTTACTAATTATACATATTCTAAGGCTAGAAGAAACAATTAATAATATATCAAAATATGGTACCCCACATTTGTTATGTGATTACTTATATAACTTAGCCAATTTATTCTCTAATTTTTATGAAAATTGTCACATACTACAATCTAATATAAAAATAAGAATTAGTAGAATATTATTACTAGTAGTAACTTCTTTAACTATTAGAACTAGCTTAGATCTATTAGGTATAGATATCGTGGATATGATATAAAAATATTATTAAAGATTATAATAAAAATAAAAAAATTTTTTTAGATTTAATCCAGTAATCCATAATGTAAAAAAATATATTAATGTTCCTACTATAACTAATAATAAAATTCTAATTAATTTATAAAATATTGAAGTATTATCCCAATTTGGCATTAATGATAACACTTTTATTAAAGTAAGAGACATCACTAAAACTGATAACACTATTTTAAATAAAAAATTTACTATATTATAATTAAAAAAAAATAATTTATTTTTTAATAAATAAAAACATAATAGACTAACTTGTATATAATAAGAAATAACATTCGATATAGATAAGCCTAGATTACTAAATATGTGTACAAATAATATATTCATGATTTGTGTTAATATAATTACAACTAAAGATATTTTAATTAAGACTTTGGTACTGTTACAAGAATAAAAACTAATGGTTAATAATTTTGTTAGTACTAATCCAATTAGTCCAATTGAATATATATTCAATAATTTTTGTATCATACAAATATCATATTCAGAAAAATTATTATATTGAAAAAATGTAATAACTATTGGATAAGATAATATTATTAAAGCAACAGAACTAGGAATAACAAACATAAAACATAGTTTTACCCCCCAATTTAATTGTTTTGAATAATTATTTATGTCATTTTGCATAAAGCTACGTGATAATATTGGTAATAAAATAGTATTCAATGACGTAATTAATAATCCAGCTGGTAATTCAACAATACGATCAGCATAATATATCCAAGATAAAGAACCAACTGTAAAAAAAGAAGCAAATATGGTATTAATAATATTTGATATTTGATTTATAAAATTAACAATAATAGCTGTACTGATATTTTTTAATAAACTAAATAATTTTATATAATTAAAACTAAATTTAGGAAATATTAGCATATTAATTTTTTTTAAAAATATAAATTGATAACATAACTGTATTATCCCACCTATAATAACAGACCAAGCTAATCCAAAAATTGGTAAATTAAATAAATTACTAAATAATAAAGTAGATACAATCATGCTAATATTTAAAAAAATTGATGTTGTCAAAGAAATTATTTCATAACCCCAAACATTTAGTATCGCACTAGTAAAAGTAATAAATGAAATTAAAATTATGTATGGAAAAATAATTCTGGATAATTTTATTGTTAATGAAAGAATATAATGTTTTTTGACAAAACCTGGAGCAATTATAATAATAATTTTAGGTATAAAAAAAATAGTAATTATTATAATTACTAATAATAATATTATGAATAATCCAGATATATAAGCGATAAAATTATAAGTATTTATATAATTATTATTATTTTTATATCTAATTAAGATTGGAACAAAAACTTGTAGTAAAACCCCATCAGAAAAAATTTTTCTAAATAAGTTAGGTAATTTAAATGCTACTAAAAAAGCATCTAGCATCCAATTAACTCCAAATACTCTTGCTATTATTACATCACGAATAAAACCTAGTATTCTGGATACTAATGTTATAAGACTAACTTTTACTAAAGATCTTATTAATAACATTTATTAAATTAAATAATAGTAAAATATTGTAAATACTTTAATTAATATTGCATAGTTAATAAAATAACAGAATATGATTAAATAGTTAAATTAAATTAAATACTACATTATATTATACTATGATATAGTTAACTAATTATTTTAGTAATAAATAATAATTTAAATAATTACGGTGAGGTGTCCGAGTGGCTTAAGGAGCATGCCTGGAAAGCATGTATACAAAGTAAGTATCGAGGGTTCGAATCCCTCTCTCACCGAATAAATTAAATAATTTAAATAAAAATTTTTAATTAAAAATCTAGGTTTGTATAATGTAAATTAATACTTTTATGTTACTATATTAACAAAATAAATATATAATTGTTAACTTAAAATTTTTTATCAAAATTCAAAGTAATTTTGATAATGTTAGTATTTTAATAATGCGGGTAAATAATATGCATATAAAATTAAATGATATAATAAAGAACCGTGTACAACAATTATCTACACAACGTAACTGCACCGTGGATGAATTATGTAACGAATTTATATACTCTTATCTAGAAAAAATTAATTTTAATAATAAAAAAAATAATGAATTAGAATTACCTATTCCTATAGAATCATTAAATAAACTTCATTTAGATATGAAAACATCAATTAATATATCTAATATTAAACCAAATCACCCATTTATTGGATTATCTAGTAGTATAACTTCTCAATCTATAATACGTAATAATGTAACAAATTTTTGGTATTGTGAAGAAGAAATAATTGTACCTTATTTACTAGAACAGATACATATTTCATCAGAAATATCAAATAATATTAATATATTAGCAACTAAGTTGACTAAAAAAATAAGATTAAGTAATAAGAAAAATATAAATAATAAAGTTAATTTAGTACAAAATTTACTACAAGAATTTTCTTTATCTTCAAATGAAGGTATTGCTTTAATGTGTTTAGCAGAAGCTTTACTAAGAATACCTGATAATAGTACTAAAGATTTGTTAATATATGATAAAATTTGTAACAAAAATTGGTCTAATCATCTAGGAAATAAATCAATATTAGTTAATTTTGCTACAAGGGGACTAATTATAGTTAATAAACTAATATCAAATCAATACAATGAAAAAAATAGAAAAATTTTTGGCAAAAATTTTTTAAATAAAAATATTAATTTCTTAATAAGAAAAGTAGTAAATATTATTATGCAATTAATAGGAAAACAGTTTGTTACTGGTAAAAATATAGATTCGGCAATAAAAACCGCTAGTAAATTAGAAAAAAATGGATTTCGTTATTCATATGACATATTAGGAGAAGCTGCTTTAACAAATGATGACGCATTATCATATACTAATGCTTACCAAAAAGCAATTCATGTAATTGGTAAATATTCTAATGGTTTAGGTATTTATAATGGACCAGGTATATCAATAAAATTATCAGCCTTATATCCTAGATATTGTCGCTTACAATACAAATCAGTAATGACGGAATTATATTCTCGTTTATTACTATTGACATTATTAGCTAAAAAATATGATATTGGTTTAAATATTGACGCAGAAGAATCAAATAGATTAGAGATTTCTTTAGATTTACTAATTAAATTATGTTATGAACCTAAATTAGTTGGTTGGAACGGTATTGGTTTTGTTGTCCAAGCATATCAAAAAAGATCAATTAAGGTTATTGATGAATTAATACAATTAGCAAAAAATACTAAACGCCGTCTTATGATTAGATTAGTTAAAGGTGCCTATTGGGACAGTGAAATAAAAAACGCTCAAGTTTATGGATTAAGTGATTATCCAGTTTTTACTAGAAAGATATATACTGATTTATCATATTTAGCTTGTGCAAAAAAATTATTATCTGTACCACAGTACATATATCCCCAATTTGCTACACATAATGCTCATACTTTGTCATCAATTTATTATTTTGCTGGTCAAAATTATTATGAAGGACAGTATGAATTTCAGTGTTTACATGGTATGGGTGAAACATTATATAATAATGTTGTTGGTAATCAGTCTAATAAGTTAAATAGGCCGTGTCGTATTTATGCCCCGGTTGGTTCATATAATACTTTATTATCTTATTTAGTAAGAAGATTATTAGAAAATGGTGCTAATACATCTTTTATTAATCAGGTAGCTGATAATTCTATTCCTATAGAAAATTTAATTGTAGATCCAATTGAAAAAATAGTGTCATTAAAAAAAATAGAGGGCAAGATTGGTTTATCAAATCCTAAAATACCTTTACCAAAAAATTTATATAATATGACTAGAGTAAATTCATTAGGATTAGATATAAATAATGAACAAACATTAACTAATATTATTGTTAATTTATTAAATGAAAATAATTTATTTTATCAAGTAAAACCAATAATTAATTCTGAATATGTTTCTAATGGTATAACATACAAAATTACAAATCCTGCGAATAATAATGATATTGTTGGAATATGTCAGGAATCATCGTTGGATGATGTAAATAAATCAATTGATATTAGTAAATATAGTACTAAATGTTGGATTAAAAAAACTTATCATGAACGTGCTATGATATTAAATAAAGCTGCTGATTTAATAGAAAAAGATATGTATAGTTTTATTGGATTATTAATTCGTGAAGCAGGAAAGACTATTACAAATGCTATATCAGAAATTAGAGAAGCCATAGATTTTTTAAGATATTATGCTTATCAAGCTAATAATTACTTTGATAATAATTATTATCCACTAGGAATAGTAGTTTGTATTAGTCCTTGGAATTTTCCATTAGCTATTTTTATTGGACAAATAGCTGCTGCTTTAGTAGTTGGTAATACAGTAATAGCTAAACCGGCAGAACAAACTCCAATTATTGCAAGTAAAGTAGTTAAAATTATGCTTGATGCAGGCGTTCCTGATGGAGTATTGCAATTATTACCAGGAAAAGGAAAAATTATTGGACCTGCTTTAATAAAAAATGATTCTATCAATGGTGTTATGTTTACTGGATCTACTAAAGTAGCTAAATTTTTACAAAATATTTTATTTTCTAGAGTTAAAGATAAAATTGTACCTATTATTGCTGAAACAGGTGGTATAAACACAATGATTATTGATTCATCAGCTTTAATAGAACAAGCTGTATTAGATATTATACAGTCAGCGTTTGATAGTGCTGGACAACGTTGTTCTGCATTAAGATTACTATGTTTACAAAACGATATTGCTGATTATGCTCTATCTATGTTAAAAGGAGCAGTATTAGAGTATAAAGTTGGTGATCCTAGTAATTTATCAACTGATATTGGCCCAGTAATTAGTAAAGAATCAAAATTATTAATTAATAATTACATTGATAGTATGAGGAAAAATGGTCATGCAGTATGGCAAAATAATAATTATTGTAATGATGGTGGTTCATTTATTACGCCAACAATTATTGAATTAGATAATATTAATCAATTAAATAAAGAGGTATTTGGTCCGGTTTTACATATTATTAGGTATGATAAAAATGAGTTAAATAATATAATTAAACAAATAAATAATAATGGTTATGGATTAACGTTCGGTTTACAAACAAGAATAGAATATACTAATAATAATGTAGTAAAACACATTAATTCTGGTAATATTTATATAAATAGAAATATTATTGGAGCAGTAGTTGGTGTTCAACCATTTGGTGGTGAAAAATTATCTGGTACTGGGCCAAAAGCTGGTGGCCCTCTATATTTATATCGTTTAGTAAATAAAAAAAATAATCTTGCTACACCTAATATTTTAAAATCATTAAATAAAATAGATTCTAATAGTGAAGGTACTAGGTATGTATATAATATTTTATTTGATTGGATAAAAGATAAATATCCAAGTATTATTAATTTGTGTAATGAGTATGACAAAATATCTTGTAGTGGTACTAGTTACTTATTAGATGGCCCTACAGGTGAATTAAATAAATATAAATTATTACCCCGTAAGTATATTTTGTGTATAGCTGATCAGGAAATTGATTTAATAATTCAACTAGTTGCTGTATTTTGTATTGGTTCACGTCCAGTATTAATATCAAATTTAAAATCATGTAAAATATTAGCACTATTACCAAAAATAATCAGAAGTAATATTTTATTAATTAATGATTGGCTATCTAAATCAATAACTATTGATACTATTATAATTCATAGTAATGATTTAGGTCTAAATAATTTAATAAGATTTATTAGTAAATCTAAAGATGACGAACCATTAATAAATATACAAAATTATAAATTAGGCGATCATAAAATATCATTAGATAAATTATTGTTAGAACGTACTATTAGTATTAATACAACAGCTGTTGGGGGTAATACAACATTAATTACTCAATAAATTAAAAAATAAGGAGAGACAGGGATTCGAACCCTGGAAGAATTTTTATTTCTTAACGAATTTCGAATTCGCCCCATTAAACCTATCTCTGGCACCTCTCCTTAAATTAATAGTGATTCTAACGCTAAAATAATCATATCATCAAAAGAATTTTGTCTTTCTAACACACTAAGACTAGTCTTTTTTAAGACATGATCTGAAACAGTACATATTACTAACGCTTTAGCTCCTAATTCAGCTGCAATACTATATATTCCAGCTGCTTCCATCTCTATTCCTAAAATACCATATTTAATTAATATACTTAGTAATTTTTTACTATGTTGTGGGGTATAGAACAAATCAGTAGAAAAAATACTACCAACGTGAATGTTAATATTAAGAATACTAGCAACATTTACTACATTACAAATCATATTAAAATCAGCTACAGCAGAAAAATCATTATCCATAAAACGTATACGATTAACCTTAGAATTTGTACTAGCAGCTATACCAACAATAATATCTCTTAGATTTAATTCTTGTTTTACAGCACCACATGAACCAACACGAATAATTTTTTTTACACCAAAATCTACTATTAATTCTCTAACATAAATAGAACAAGATGGTATACCTATACCGTGTCCCATAACTGACATAACTCTATTTTTGTAATAACCAGTATAACCTAACATACCTCTAACATTATTTACTTCACGAAAATTAGTAAAAAATTTTTTTGCTATATACTTTGCCCTCATAGGATCACCAGGCATTAATATAACATCAGCAAAATCACCATATTTTGCATTAATATGTGTTGTTGTCATACAACTTCCTTCATAATTTTTATAAAATTGATGTACCGTAATTCATTGGTGACAAATTAAAATATTTCACTATTGTTTGTCCAATATCAGCAAAAGAATTACGATAACCATAATACTTAGGTTTAATTCTAGGACCGTAAATTAATATAGGCACAAATTCTCTAGTATGATCAGTACCATTCCAGGTAGGATCACAACCATGATCAGCTGTAATAATTAATATATCATTATCCTTCATTTTAGATATTATTTCCGGTAATCTATAATCAAAGAATTCTAAAGCTAAAGCATAACCAAGAATATCTCTTCTATGACCATATAATTCGTCAAAGTCAACAAAATTAGTAAATATAACAGTATTATTTTTAGCTATATTAATTTCTGATATCATCGTATTAAATAAATTATCTATACCACAAACTTTTATATGTTTATTTATACCTACATGAGAATATATATCTGCAACCTTGCCAATTGACACAACAGTACCATTTTTTTCTTTAATAAGTTTTTGAAATACAGTAATTGATGGCGGAACTAATGATAAATCACAACGATTTTTAGTTCTTTTAAAATTACTAGCATTATTCCCAACAAACGGTCTAGCTATTACCCGAGCAACATTACAGTAGGCACTATTATTCAATATATTTCTTATACTAATACATAAATTATATAAATTAGACAACCCAAATATATGTTCATGACAGGCTATTTGGCATACAGAATCTGCTGAAGTATAAATAATTGGCTTACCAGTAGTAATATGTTCCTCTCCAAATTTTTTAATTATTTCAGTACCTGATGAATGACAGTTACCTAAAAATCCAGATAAATTATTCACTTTACAAATTATATTCAATAAATTGTCTGGAATACTATTTTTTAAGTTACTAAAATAATACCAATTTGGAACTAACACACCAGCTATTTCCCAATGCCCAGATATTGTATCTTTACCAGAAGCTAATGAACTAGCATAAGCATAACCACCAATAATATTTGTTTTTAAGTTCATACCAACAGGACAATAGTTAGTAGCATACTGAATAGTCTTAACCAAACCTAAAGATGTTAAATTAGGTATCTTTAAAATTTTATGTTTAATATAATAATAATGTTCAGCAATATGTCCTAGTGTATTAGCACCAATGTCACCAAATTTACTTGCATCATGTGCTGAACCAATACCCAATGAATCAATAATAATTAAGAATAAACGTTTCATAAATAATATTTATAATATTAACAATTTATAAAAAAATAAATGTAACTTATAACTAAATTATACTAATTAGTTACACTAAAATATTAATTAACAGCTTTCATACTTAAACGAATACGTCCACCACGATCTACTTCTAATACTTTCACTGGTATCTTCTGTCCTACTTTAACAAAATCACTAATATTTTTTACATGTTTATCAGTAATTTGAGATATGTGAACCAAACCTTCTTTTCCTTTTATATTAAAAATTATACCAAAACTAACAATACGTATTACAATACCAGTATATACTTGACCAACTTCTATATCCTTAATAAGATCATAAATACGTTTTATTGCCATATCAGCTTGATCATAATTATATGCAGCAATTTTAATAGTACCGTCATCATTTATATCTATGTTAGTATTTGTTGCTTCTGTTAATGATTTAATCACTAGCCCACCTTTACCAATAATAGTCTTAATTTTATTTGGGTCAATTGCAATAGTATAAATACGGGGAGCAAATTTAGAAATATCAGCTCTAGGTTTATTAATATTACTAGACATAATATCTAAAACCTGTATACGTGCCTCCTTACTTGAAAACAAAGTATTTTTAATCATATCAAATGTAATACCTTTAGTTTTAATATCCATTTGTATTGCAGTAATACCCTGGTAACTACCAGCAATTTTGCAATCCATATCTCCAAAATAATCTTCATTACTAACAATATCGCTAAGTATAACAAAATTATTGTTATTTTTAATTAATCCCATGGCAACGCCAGCAACAGCTGTTTTTATAGGAACACCAGCATCCATTAATGATAAAGACGCACCACACACCGAAGCCATAGATGATGAACCATCTGATTCTGTTACTTCAGATACTAAACGTATAGTATAAGAAAATGTATTATTATATGGTAACACAGGAATAATTGCACGTTTCGCTAAATAACCATGACCAATCTCTCTACGCTTAGGAGAACTAATTATTCCTATTTCACCCACACAATATGGCAAAAAATTATAATGTAATAAAAACTTATCTATTCGTTCACCTAGTAATTCGTCAACATTTTGAGCATTACGTTCTGTTCCTAATGTAGTACTAACTAATGTTTGTGTTTCCCCACGAGAAAACAATGCTGATCCATGAGTTCTGGGTAGAATACCTAAAACAATATTAATATCACGAATATCATTAAATTTACGTCCATCAATACGAATACCATCATTAATAATAAAATCACGCATAACTATTTTTTCAGCTCTAGATATTAAGATAGACAATTCATTTTGATTAATATCATCATATTTTAATATTAATGATTGCATAATATTATTTTTTATATCATCGATTATACTAACGCGCTCACGCTTATTAATTTTTAAAGGATATATATTACATAGATTATTCTTTAATAAAATACAAATATGGTTAATTAAATTAGTAGTATCTATTACTGGAATTGTAGATTTATTAACATTTAATTTATCTACTAATAAGTTAATATTATCTATTACAACTTGTTGTTGTTCATAACCAAATTTAATTGCATTTAACATCTGATATTCATTAATTAATTTAGCAGCACCTTCAATCATAACAATTGCTTGCGACGTACTAACAACTATTAGATCTAAACTGTTATTATTAATATCAGAAATAGATGGGTTTAAATAATAATTTTCATTCATATATCCTACTCTAGCTACACCAATTGGTCCCAAAAAGGGAATATCAGATATAGAAATAACCGCAGATACACCAATAACAGCTGCAATATCAGGATAAACTTGTGGATTTACTGACATTACAGTAATTGTAATTTGTACAGAGTAATAAAAATCATCAGGGAACAATGGACGAATAGCACGATCTATTAGTCTAGAAATTAATATTTCATTTTCTGTAGGACGACCTTCTCTTCTAAAAAAACCACCAGGAAAACGTCCAGCAGCATAGGTACGTTCTTGATAATTAACTATTAATGGTAAAAATATACTATTTATCTCTGGTTGTTTAACATATACCATAGTAACTAGAACTACAGTGTCATCAATATTAACAATTACTGACGAAGTGGCTTGCCTAGCAATTCTGCCAGTTTCAATAATTACACTATTGTTACCATAATTAAATTTTTGAGAAACTATATTTTGCAAAACCATTCCTTATTTTAATTTAAATTAGTAATAAATAATTTAAAGATATAAACTGATAAATATTACTTTGAACTTATATTAACGTAATTTTAACAAATTAACTAAGTTATTATATCTTAATATATCAATTCTTTTCAAGTAATTTAGTAATTTCCTACGCTTATTTACCATACTTAATAATCCACGTTTACTATGATAATCCTTTTTATGTTTTAAAAAATGTTGTTTAAGTTTATTAATTCTCTGACTAAGAAGTGCAACTTGTACCTCCGTCATACCACTATTTTGTTCAGATTTACCAAAACTAATAATTATTTTCTTTTTTTGACAATATGAATTCATAATAAATCCCATAATATAGTTATAAACTATTATCTATAGTTTACTGTAAATAAATTTAGTATTTAATATTATTAATTAAGTTAATAACCTTTATACTTTTTAATAAAGTATTATCAGATAAAAATATTATATGTCGTACCTTTTTTAATAATACATGTTTATTTATATGGTATTTAATGTAGTTAGTAGCTTGTGTTAGTGGTTTAATACTAAAATTTATTTGATTTATATTATTTTTATTTAAGGAAGTAATAAATACTTTAACATAATGTAGATCATTAGAAATTAATACTTTAGAAATAGTAATAATTCCAATATTAGGATTATTTAATTTATATAATATTATCTTTGTAATTTCTTTGTATAAAATTTTAGCAATACGCTGTATTCTATAATTTTTTTGTACGAACATAATAGTATATTCTAATTTATCTTTTAATTAAATGCTTTAATAATATCACCAACTAATAAATCACTATAATTTTTTACAATTATACCACAATCCATACCACTACGTACTTCACTAACATTATCTTTAAATCTTTTTAATGATTCAATAGTACTACTGAATATAATTTTATTATTTCTAAGTATATTAATATTAGCATGTTGTTTAATATTACCATTAATTACCATACAACCAGCAATAGTATAATTCTTAAATTTGAATATATTACGAATTTCAGCTATACCAGATAATTGTTTTGCTGGAACTTGATATTGATTAATTATATTATCAATTATCTGTTTCATATCATGAATTAAATCATAAATTACTGAGTAACATTTAATACATACACCACTATTAATACTAATTTTACGTATATAATTACTAATTTTTACATTGAAACCAATAATTATTGCTTTAAATGAACTAGCTAATGTAATATCAGTTTCGTTAATAACACCAATGCTAGAACTTACAATTTTTATTTGTATTCTATCGTTTGATAATTTAGTTAATGTGCTAACTATTACTTCATTAATTCCATAAGTATCAGTTTTTACTAAAAAATTTAACTCATTTACTTGTTCTTTAATATTAAACATATCATTAATGTTTATCTCTTTTTTCTTATCATTGTTAATCCTTAATTCATGTACTTTTCGTTTTCTATAATTTATAATATTCTTGATATGTTTTTCATTGTTTAGTGAAATTAATAAATCACCAGAATTAGGTAGACTAGATAAACCTAACACTTCAACTGGAGTTGATGGTAATGCTTGAGTAATACGATGTTTATTATCATTATACATAGCACGTACTCGCCCATAAGCTAATCCACACAATATAAAATCACCTATTTTTAGTGTACCCTCATGTATTAAAATAACTACTATTGGGCCACGTTTTTTATCTAAATATGATTCTATTACTGTTCCTTTAACTGGTCCATTAAATACTGTTTTTAAATTCATTAATTTTGTTTGTAAGAGTATTACTTCTATTAATTCATTAATACCAATACCTAATTTAGCTGATATATAAACAAACTTATTTTCTCCACCCCATTCTGTGGATATAATGTTATGTTTAGTTAAGTCACGTTTAATTTTATCTATATTAGAGTTAGGTTTATCTATCTTATTAATTGCAACAATTACTGGTATTTGATACAATTTTGCTTGTTTAATAATTTCAATAGTTTGAGGCATAACACCGTCATCTGCTGCTATAATTAAGACAATAACATCAGTAATTTTTATTCCTCTGATTCTCATATTGATAAATGCTCCATGTCCCGGAGTGTCTATAAAGGTAATTATTTTATTATCCTGATTTATTTGATAAGCTTTAATAGTTTGAGTAATACCACCAATTTCCTGATCAACTAATTTAGTTGATTTTATATAGTCTAACAACGATGTTTTTCCATGATCAACATGACCAGCAATAGTAATAATTGGTGGTCTATATTTAAATACTGGGTTTTTATTAGAATTATTAATTAAATCATTTTCTAGTTTATTTTCGTCATAAAAAATTACTTTATGACCCATATCTTCTAATATTAATTGTATAGCTTCCTGATTAAGGATATCATTATGATTAACTATACTTCCTAATTTAGCCATTAGATTAATTATCTTTGATGATTTTACCGATATTTTATTAGCTAATTCTGTTACTGTTAAAATTTTATTAATTACTATATTACGGCTAATGTTATGTTGCGGTTTATTAAATTTATGCATTAGTATAGATTGTTTTACATTACATACTTTAATATTATCCAATTTATTATTTAGTTTTTTATCAAATGAAAGTTTAGATTTTATTATAGATTTACTATTTTTAGTATATTCATTTAATACTAATGAATCATTAAGATTGTTACGTTCCTTATATTTCTTACTAAGAAAAATAGTATTCTTATTTTTTGATTTTGTGTATTTCCTTCTAGGAGAATCATCTATATTATTTTTATAATAAACACTTTTATTATTAGATTTAATATTATTTATTTTTTTAGATAATTGTAGTTGATTATCACTAATATCGATATCATTATCGATGTATTTATTTTTGTCTAAAAATATTTTTTTTTTGCAAACACTAGTTTTTTTACGTATCTCAATTTTTATTGATTTATTTTTACCTTGATTATCAAGGATATTTAATGTACTTCTCTTTTTTCTTTGTAAAATTAATTTATTCATTGTTATATATTAGTAACTGTAAACAATTAAAATACTTAACCAATTTTATATTACTTTAAGTATAATATATTTGTTAACTTGACTTATTAAACCAACATAAGTCACGTGCTGCCATAATTAATTCTCCTGCTTTTTTACTATCTAATCCTTTAATGTCTATTAAATCATCAATACTTTGTTCCGCTAATTTTTCTAATGTAGAAATATTATGTGATATTAATTTTGTCAATATATTTTCATCTACTCCAGGCAACTGCGATAACACATTAGTAGTTAATTGGTTATAATTTTTGTTTTTAAGATTAAAACCAATTATACTTTTTGCTTTTTCTTGAATTAATAATATTTCATTTTGATCTATTGACTTTATTTCTAATAATTCATTTTTGGAAATATACGCTAATTCCTCAATAGACGAGAAACCATGATCTACTAATATTTTAGCTGTAGACAAATTAATTAATAACTTTTTTGTAAAATTATTTAATACAGTTTGTTCTTCAGCTTTATGCTTAGCTTCTAACATAGCAGAAGTCATAACATTTAATTCCCAACCACTTAATTGAGATGCTAATTTAATATTTTGTCCATTACGACCAATAACTTGTGCTAAATTATTCTCTTCTACTGCAATATCCATAGTATGTTTATCTTCATCTACTATAATTGATGATACATCCGCTGATGTTATAGCATTAATCACAAATTGTGCTGGATTATCGGCCCATAAAATAATATCAATTCGTTCACCACCTAATTCGTTAGATACTGCTTGTACTCTAGCTCCTCGCATACCTACACAAGCACCAATAGGATCGATTCTTTTGTCATTAGTTTTAACAGCTATTTTTGCTCTTAACCCAGGATCTCTAACCACTGCTTTAATTTCAATAATCTCTTCATTAATTTCTGGTACTTCTATACGAAACAATTCTATTAATAGAGCTGGTTTTACTCTACTAATAAATAATTGTGCCCCTTTATTTTCTGGTTTTACCGCATATAGTATACCTTTTACTCTATCACCTATACGAAAATTATCTCTGGGTAACATATCTTCTCTTAAAATTATAGCATCAGCATTATTACCAACGTCAACATTTATACCGTCTCTATTAATTCTTTTAACAATACCAGTAATTATTTTTCCTTTACGATTTATAAAATGTTCTAACATTGTTGCTCGTTCTGCTTCACGAACTTTTTGTATTATTACTTGCTTAGCAATTTGGGTAGTTATTCTATCAAAATTAACTGATTCAATTTCATCTTCTATGTAATCACCAATTTTAACATCTTGCTTATCTAATAAAGCAGCATCAATAGTAATTTCTTTTGTTGGT
The DNA here is from genome assembly GCA_025728535.1 of Candidatus Lightella neohaematopini. Classification (GTDB taxonomy): domain Bacteria; phylum Pseudomonadota; class Gammaproteobacteria; order Enterobacterales; family Enterobacteriaceae; genus Lightella; species Lightella neohaematopini_D. Next base: position 51,087 of record JAOBJO010000003.1, on the reverse strand, counting down.
TGTGTAACTTCATATACCACCAACCAACGTCTAAAAGTACTAAAATTACCAGATCTTCGATCTATGCTAACACGAACTTCTATATCATGTGTATATTTTTTCTTTGTTGCTACAGCAATAGCAAGTTCTAATGTTTCAAAAATCTTTTCTCTCGTAACCAATTTTTCATTCGAAACTGCTTCTACAACAGCTAAAATTTCTTTATTCATTCTAATTATCTCAAATTAATTACAACATTATAGATAGTTATTAGATTATAATTTATAGATATAATTATAAATTTTTTATTTAATGTAATTTAAATACGTTACTATATATCTACAATTCTTATTACTTAAAATAACTATAAACAATATTGTTTAATACAGTAATTATAAAATTATTATATCTATTAAAATCATATTATTAAACAATTTATATTTAATATTTATTATTTTATTACATGTATTTAAGTTTTTTTTAAGTTATTAATGTACTCATTACAAAATAATATAAATATTAGTAAATCAATTAATAAAATACCGAGGACGGGACTTGAACCCGTAAACCAAACAATGGTACTACCACCTCAAAGTAGCGTGTTTACCTATTTCACCACCTCGGTAAAAAAATAAAATACTTAAACTAAAATAATAATTAAGTATTACTTATTAATATTTTGTTTTAAACATTTAAGACATTTTGATGTTTGCCAAATATTATTTTGATTTTTAATATTTTTAGTTAAATTAGCTAACAATAAACTAAACAAAAAAAATAGTATTGCTAGTATTATAGTAATCTTAATCATGGTACTACCAGTACTAATTGAATTAGATAATATATTAGGCAAATTATGTGTACTAAATGTTAATCCAACATCGTATTTTTTGTTTTGTAACATTATAACTATAATTAAAATAATTGATATTAGTAAAAATATAATTAGTGATATTTTATACATACTCTTTGTCCTAAAATATGAAATGCTTAGGTAATACAAATTTAAATAAAAATTAATTTTAAATCAAAATCATTTAAATTTATAATGTTAACCAATAAAGATTACGCTTATAATTATTTAAATAATAAGCTATAAAGCTAATAAGATAATATAAGTTGACCATTGTATATTAATATACAAATTATGTAAACTAATATAGTAGATAGTAACTATTGCATACTATAAATTAATTTTATACTAAAATATTAATAATTTAATTTTTCAGCAGCTAAAGTAGCTTTTACTATTTTTAAGGCAGCAACAGTTTGTGCAACGTCATGTACACGGATAATATTTGCTCCATTTATTGCAGCAATTGCTGCACAAGTAATACTACCATATAATGATTTAGCAGCACCAATTAATTTGGTTATCATAGATTTATGTGATATACCTACTAATAATGGTAATCTAAATTTACTAAAGGTACTTAGTTTTGATAATATAGTATAATTATGAGATAAACTTTTACCAAAACCAAAACCAGGATCTAATATTATTCTGTTACGTTTAATACCATATTTTTCATATTTTTTAATTTGATTATTAAAATATTCACTAATTTCTAACAATAAATTAGAATAATATGGAGAAACTTGCATATTTTTTGGTGTACCTTGAATATGCATAAGACAAACTAATAAATTACTATCAGTAATTAATTTTAATATTTCTCCATCTAATGGGTAAATACTATTAATCATATTAACACCAGTTAATATACTTTCTTTAATAACTTCAGTTTTTGAAGTATTTACAGATATAATAGTATCAAATCGTTTTTGTAATTCTATTATTACTGGTATTACTCTATCTAATTCATCATTAACACTGATATGATCAGAGCCTGGTCTAGTTGATTCTCCTCCAATATCTATTATACTAGCACCATCATTAATCATACTAGAAACATGATTAATAATTTTATTGATAGTATTATATCGACCACCATCAAAAAATGAATCAGGGGTAACATTTAATATACCCATAACATGAGGATTAGAAAAATCTAAAGTACGATTATTAATAATTATATTCATTTTAGTACCTAATTATTATTTTCTTTAATATTATCATTCCAATTTGCTGGTGGTCGTACAGATTTACGTAACATAAGATCATCAATTTGTAATGCATCAATAGTTTCATATTTTATTAATGCATCTTTCATTGCATGTAATATATCAATGTTATCTAACAATAATTTGTATGCTCTATTATAATTGTGTTCTATTAATAACTTTACTTCTTGATCAATAATACGTGCTGTTTCATCAGACATATGTTTAATTTTTGCTACCGATCTACCTAAAAATATTTCTCCTTCTTCTTCAGCATATAATAATGGTCCTAACTTATTAGAAAATCCCCATTGAGTAACCATATTTCTAGCTATAGATGTTGCCATTTTAATATCATTTGCTGCTCCAGTAGATACCATATTAACCCCATAAATAATTTCTTCTGCTAATCTACCACCATACAAAGTAGATATTTGACTTTCTAATTTTTGTTTACTAGCATTAATAGTATCATTTTCTGGTAAAAAGAATGTTACTCCTAAAGCTCTACCTCTAGGAATAATAGTAACTTTATGTACTGGATCGTGTTCCGGAACCAAACGACCAATAATAGCATGTCCAGCTTCATGATAAGCCGTTGATTCTTTTTGAATTTCAGTCATAACCATTGATCTGCGTTCAGAACCCATAATAATTTTATCTTTAGCTTTTTCAAATTCTAACATAGATACTACTCTTTTATTTCTTCTAGCTGCAAATAAAGCAGCTTCATTAACTAAATTAGCTAAATCTGCTCCAGAAAAACCTGGTGTTCCTCTAGCAATAAGAGATACATTAACATCTGAAGATAATGGTACTCTACGCATATGAACAATTAGTATTTGTTCCCTACCTCTGATATCTGGTAATCCAACTACTATTTGTCTATCAAATCTACCTGGACGTAACAATGCTGGGTCTAATACGTCAGGTCTATTAGTAGCTGCAATAACTATTATACTATCATTTCCGTCAAAACCATCCATTTCTACTAACATCTGATTTAATGTTTGCTCTCTTTCATCATGACCTCCACCAAGACCAGTACCTCTTTGTCGACCAACTGCATCTATCTCATCAATAAAAATAATACATGGTGCAGATTTCTTTGCTTGATCAAACATATCTCTTACTCGGGATGCTCCAACTCCAACAAACATTTCAACAAAATCAGAACCAGATATTGTAAAAAATGGTACTTTAGCTTCACCAGCAATTGCTTTTGCTAATAAAGTTTTACCGGTTCCTGGAGGGCCAACCATTAAAATTCCTTTTGGCATCTTACCACCTAATTTTTGAAATCTATTTGGTTCACGTAAGTAATCAACTAATTCACTAACTTCTTCTTTTGCTTCATCACAACCAGCAACATCTGCGAAAGTAGTTTTTACTTGATCATCAGTTAACATTCTTGCTTTACTTTTTCCAAATGATATAGCTCCTTTTCCGCCTCCTTGCATCTGTCGCATAAAAAATATCCACACACCAATCAATAGTATCATAGGAAACCAAGAAATAAATATAGATGTTAATAAACTAGGTTCTTCTGGTGGTTCTCCAACAATTTTAATATTTTTATTCAACATAACATCTAATAGTTTAGAATCATTTATTGGAATATAGGTAATATATTGATTACTATCCTTTTTAATAACAACAATTTCTCTACCATTAATATGTACTTCTCTAACTTGATCTTGATTTATATCATATATAAAAGTTGAGTAATCAACTTTACGATTATTAGAATCATTAAAACCAAAATTTTGAAATACTGATATTAATATAATAGCAACAATTAACCAAATTACTAAATTTTTTATCATATCGTTCAAGAAACTAGCCTCACCTAATATTTTTAAAAAATTAGTTCTTTTTTATTTAAAATCTAAAACTTATATTTAATCGCTATAATATATACTTCTTTTGATTTTGATTTAGAAGCAACTGGTTTATTAATTTTTATATCATTAAATAATAAACTAATTATTTTCATATATCTATTCATTTCCCCATTATAAAAAATTTTCATAACTAGATTACCATTTTTTGCTAATACCTTTCTACATAATAATATTATTTTAGTTAATAAATTATAAAAATTTTTATTGTCTATTAAAGATATACCACTAATATTAGGTGCAGCATCAGATAATATTAACTGCATTTTATTTTTACTTACCGTTGTTAATTTATAGAATATTTCGTCATCACAGAAATTTCCTTGTATAAATTTAACTCCGTTGATAGGATACATAAATAAAATATCGCAAGCAATAACTTTACCATTAGGTTTAATCTTACTAATAGTATATTGTGACCAACTACCTGGAGAAGAACCTAAATCTATCACACTAATACCAGGCTTAAGTAAATTATACTTACGATTTATTTCATCTAATTTAAACCAAGATCGTGATCGAAATTTATTTTGTTTTGCTTTTTTAGTAAAAAAATCATTAAAATTAACTTTTAACCAATTATTAATCATATGAAAATGAAATTTATTAATTATGTTTTTAAATACAAATTTTTTTATCAAAAAATTATAAATATTCTATTTTAATAATTTCATACTTTATTTTACCTTTTGGAGTATTTACAATAACTATATCAGATACTTTTTTTCTAATAATACTTCTTGCTATAGGTGAATGTATAGAAATTAAGTTGTTCTTTATATTAGCTTCATCATCACCAACAATACAATATTTTTGTATTTCATTAGTTTTAATATTTTTTAAACTAACAGTAGCACCGAAAACAACATAATTATTATTAATTATTTTAGTAACATCAATAATGTGTGCATTAGCTAGTTTTAGCTCTATTTCATATATTCTCTTTTCACAAAAAATTTGTTGCTCTTTAGCTGCATGATATTCAGCATTTTCTTTTAAATCACCATGTGATCTAGCATCAGATATAGCTTTGATTATATCTGGTCTACGTACATTTTTTAAATAATTTAATTCATTTTTTAATTTAACAACACCATTTATTGTCATAGGAACTTTACTCACAAATAATTCTCCTATATCAACCATTACACAGTTACCGATTAATAAATTATAAACAAAAGAATAACTAATATAAAAATTAATTTACTAATTATTTAACATTATTAAATTTTTTATAATTTATTATGAATTTTGATAAATCGTAACATAATTTATTTAAACCACTTTTACTAACCGCAGAAATAATATAATAATTTGTATGATAATTGATATTTTTAATTGTACTATGTATAATAGTATGTAACTTATTTTTAGGTACTAAATCCACTTTATTAAATATTAACCATAATGGTTTATTTTTTAACTTTTTATCGTAAAAATATATTTCATTTCGAACAATACTAATACTATTCAATAAATTTTCATCTGTCAAATCAACTATATGTAACAATATAGTACATCTTTTAATATGTTTCAAAAAACGTATACCTAAGCCAGTACCGTTAGAAGCTCCATAAATAATTCCTGGAATATCGGCTATAACAAAACTAGTATTATTTGTTTGTACTACACCAAGTTTAGGTATTAAAGTAGTAAAAGGATAATTTGCTATTTTTGATTTTGCTGAAGATACAGCACATAATAATGATGATTTACCGGAATTAGGTAACCCTATAAGACCAACATCAGCTAGTAAAATTAGCTCTAATTTAACTACTCGTTCTTCTCCGCAACCACCATTAGTTCTAATTCTAGGAGTTCTATTAATAGAAGATTTAAAATTTATATTACCAAGTCCTGGTGATCCACCTTTTGCTATTATGATATTTTGTTTATTATAAAGTATATCTACTATTAGATTACTATTTATATCTAGTATTCTAGTTCCTATCGGAACAGTAATAATTTTATCTTTACCATTTTTACCTGTGCAATTATATCCCTTACCATGATGACCATTACCAGCTATAAACTTTTTTTTATGATGAAAATCTAAAAGATTATTTTTATTTTTGTCAGCTACTACAATTACATTACCGCCGTAACCACCATTACCTCCATTAGGTCCACCCCGAGGTATGTATTTTTCTCTACGAAAACTAATACATCCATTACCTCCGTTACCAGCTTTTACTACAATAGTAACTTCATCAATAAATTTCATACTAAATGATTTTATTACACAACAAAATGAACAGATGATGATCTAATTTTATTTTTTTGGTACTAAATAAACTAATTTGTGTCTATTTTTTCCACCTTTAGTAAAATTAACTTGTCCTTTAGTTAAGGCAAATAAAGTGTAATCTTTTCCCATACCAACATAATTACCAGGATGAAAAGTAGTACCTCTCTGACGTAATATAATATTACCAGCTGAAACTATTTGTCCACCAAAACATTTAATACCTAACCTTTTTCCTATAGAATCACGACCATTTCTAGTCGAACCACCAGCTTTTTTATGTGCCATCTACTTTACCTCATATTAGATTTAATAAGTATTTATATATTAAATATTATAGTATAATATCAATAATTTTAATTTGTGTGAACCATTGTCTATGACCGTAATTTCTCCGATAATGTTTTCTACGAATAAATTTAATAATTTTTATTTTTTTACTACGATTATGATTAATTATTTTTGCTATTACACAAATGTTTTTAATATATGGGTTACCAAATTTATAAATATTATTTTTACAATACATTAAAATATTATCTACTTCGATAGTTGTACCAATTAATTTATTAATTTTCTCAACATTTATTATATCTCCCTTACTAACTAAATATTGTTTACCCCCATTATCAAATAATACATGCATAAAAACTCCAAATATCTTAAATAATGTTTATATAATATAATAATTTTAACATGTTACATTACCAGTAATTATAAAATATTAATAATGTTTTTTATAATTATTAATATATAATAATTAAAACATTTATTTTAAAACATTATCAATAATATTAAATTAAGGTAATGAATTTTAAAAACATTAATAAACTAACTATCAAATATATAAAATAGCTAATAATAAAATCATAAAATAATTAAATTTTAAGATTAATTTAATTAGACAAATTAGTTTATATAATTAATATTAGCGGAAAAAAAATTAGATCAATAATAATTACATTAATAACTATTATAAAATTAAATAATGTGAAACATCTATTATCACTACCATAATTAAATTTATATATAATGTAACTTGACTACACAATGATGTTATTAACAAATTAATATTACGTAAAAAAAGAAACTACTAACCAATATAATATTTAATAACACTATTAATATTCTGTAGATAATGTTGTTTATGTTAGTTAATTTAAAATAATAAACAAAATAAACTCATTAAAAATATTAGTGACTAATATTTTATATTATCAATAATATTATTAAAAATAAAATTATCTAATCAATAGATAAAACTTTAATACTTCTATAAGAAGATACATATATATAATATATAGAAAATACCTTATTTATTCAAATTATTGTCTGAAATTTTAGTAATATTAGCTAAAGTAAATAAATATTAAGAATTATTATTATGTTATTATAGAAGATACTTAAGTATTATATTTTAGACTATGAATAATTCAATTAATTATATACTAAACAAAAAAATTATAAAAAATAGGAAATGATCTAATTAATGATAAGTTTCCTTTACTATTATTAAATGTTATGTATTACAATAATTTTAATTATGCTAAGTTAACAAAAATAAATTTTAATAAAGATAGTAAATTAATTACTAAAATTATCAATACAATAAATTAATAAACTATATTAAGTATATAAAAAAAATTAATTCTAGTAAAAGTAAAAAAAAAGCTGTATCATGTTTAGATTATTTAAATCTAATACACAAGTATTAAAAAATTTAATATATGTTATCATTAAACATAAAATTATTAAAATTAAGGATGATAATATGAATTTTAATAAATTACCAACTAACGATAATTTTCCTGAAGAAACATATGTAATTATTGAGATTTCATGTAATTCTAACCCTGTAAAGTATGAAATTAATAAAAATAATAATTTAATTTTTGTAGATAGATTTATACCTAGTCCAGTTTTTTATCCATGTAATTATGGTTATATTAATAATACTTTATCACTAGATGGTGATCCAATTGATGCATTAGTAATTACTCCATATCCATTAAATATTGGTACAATAATATTATGTAGACCAATAGGTTTACTAAAAACCACTGATGAATCAGGTCAAGATATAAAATTAGTTATGTTGCCTAGTAATAAAATATGTAATGAATACAATAACATTAATGATATCAATGATATATCACAATCTTTAAGACTAAAGATTGCTAACTTTTTCGAGAATTATAAAAAATTAGAACCAAACAAGTGGACAAAAATTAATGGTTGGTCCAACAAAGAAGAAGCAAAATATGAGATGTTAAAAGCCTTAAATAGATATAAAAAATAATAAGATCATGTTTATTTTTTGTAACTCTCTACTTTAAGAGAAAGCTTGGTTACTAACCTTTTTTCTATCAATATTTTTATATCATAAGTACCAATTTTTCTAATACTTTTTGTTGGTAAACTAATTTCTCTACTTTTAAGGTGTATACCTTGATCTTTCATATATTTGATTATATGATTACTATTAATAGACCCAAAAATTTTATTATTTCTACCAACTTTAGCTAAAATAGTAATACTATTTAATTTTTTAATTTTATTAATTCTATCTATTGTTTGTGATTTACGATAATTTAATTCTTGTTCTAACTGTAACTTTCTACTATTAAATAGTAACAAATTACTTTTGTTAGCAACTAGAGCCTTATTATTAGGTATTAGAAAATTTCTAGCATAACCATCCTTAACTACTACCTTATCACCAATATCGCCAAGTTTATCGATTTTACATAACAATATAATTATCATAATTTAACTATAAAATATTTTTTAATGATGATCAATATATGGTATAAGTGATAGATACCTAGCCTTTTTAATAGCACGCGATATTATACGTTGTTGTTTTGCACTGACTCCAGTAATTCTACTAGGTATTATTTTTCCACTTTCACTAATGTAATTTTTTAAAATATCTACATTTTTATAATCTATTTGTGATATATAATTCTTTTTTAGGAATAACTTTTGTTTATTGTTATACATTTTTAATTAACTAATATTAAATTGTTTAAATTAACTAATCATCTTTAAAATAACACTTTTAATATATTTTTACAATATAATCATCACTATTTTATTCTAGTAATTAAACTGCGAATAATACTATTATTTAATTTTAAATGATTCTCTATTTTTTTTAATATATTAATTGATACTGTAATATTCATAGTAATATAATATGCTTTTTTAAATTTGTTAATATTATAAGATAATGGTCTAATACCATAATTTTCTATTTTAGAAATAATACCTTTGTTATTAATTATAATATTTTTATAAAAATTTATTATTTCATCTACTTTATCATCTGTATTACTAATTAATATTATTATTTCATAATTTCGCATAAAATCTTCCAAGTTTAATAAGCTATTTTAGTATTAAAATATTTCTACAGTTAAGAATTATTTAACTACTTAACAATTAATTAAAATAAATTACGTTGTCTAATTATTTCAAATAATATTATTCCGGTAGCAACAGACAGATTTATTGATGTCATGTTATTATTAGTAGGAATACTAATTATTTCGTCACAACTACGACGTATTAAATTACGCATACCATATTTTTCTGAACCAATAATTAATACTAAAGATTTATTTAAATTACTTTTATAAAGTATATTATTTGATTTATCATCAGTACCTATAACCTTAATACCTTTATTTTTTAATATTCTTATTACATTATTTAAATTACTAACTTTCATTATTGGTACAATACCTGCAGCACCACTAGATACTTTATAAACAGTACTATTAAGTTTTACAGAATTATACTTAGGTATAATAACTAAGTCAACATTAGTAGCACAAGCTGATCTTAAACATGATCCTAAGTTATGAGGATCAACAATACTATCTAAAACTAATATTAATAACTTATTTTTTTTATTTATAAGATTAGTTAAAAATAATCTATTAACATATTTTTTTTTGTTTATATAAGCTAATATTCCTTGATGAACAACATTACCAACTACTTTTCTTATTACTGTGTCGTCAACAAAATTTATTTTTATTTTAAAGTAATTTAATTTACTAATAATAATTTTAATTCTTTCATTATCTTTTTTACAAACTAAAACATTACTAAAACACTTGTAATTATAATTTAATAAAGTTTGAATAGTATTTATTCCATAAATAATATACATTTAATTTTTTAAATTTTATACAAAGAAATTAGTATTCTGATATTATTTAAATTCATTAATAAATTTAAAAAACTCATTTTGAGTATTTAAAATCATTATATTTTTATTATTCCTAAAACTATTTTTGTATATTTTTAATTTTTTTATAAAATTATAAAAATCAGGATCCTTACTAAAGGATTGAGCATATATTCTAATTGTTTTAGCATCAGCAATACCTTTAATTATAGAAGATTGCTTTCTTGCTTCTGAAAGAATACGGGTTACTTGATAATCAGCTATAGCTCTTATTTTTTCTGCCTCTTCTTTACCCTGAGATCTATGTCTACGAGCAACTGATTCTCTTTCAGCTCTCATACGTTTATATATTGCATCAAACACTTCTATAGGTAAATTAATTTGTTTTATTCTTACATCAATAATTTCTATACCTAACATACTCATACTACTACTATTAGTTTTCACTCCTCTTATACTATAAGAGTTACTTATTATTCCATAATTTAATGAATTTTTTACATTATTCATTAGCTTATTTCTAAAATCTGTCACAATACTTCTTACATCTAATTTACCTAATTCTGATCGTAAACGATCAGAAAATTTTCTTTTTATTAAGATTTCTGCTTGTGTTATATTTCCTCCAGTAGATAGATAATATCTACTTAAATTATTAACACGCCATTTGATATAAGAATCAATAATCAAATCCTTTTTTTCCATAGTTACAAAACGATCAGCCTGATTTTCTGTGGTATTAATTCTTGTATCTATAATTTTTACATCTTCAATGAATGGTATTTTCCAATGTACTCCTGGATTATAAATTAATGGATTATCATTATTAGAACGAATAACTTTACCAAAACGTAAAACTATTCCATTTTGTCCTTCTTGCACAAAGAATAATGATGAATAAATAAATGTTATTAATAGTAATACTATTATAATAATACTTTTATACATTTATAAAAATTTAATTTCCCTTATATCTTTTATTTTATATTATTTTTTGTTTACCTTATCACTAAAATTTAAATCATTATAATTAATATTATGATCCATATCAAAATTTTTATTTAGTGAAAGTAATATATTATTACAATTATTATTGTTTAATAATACTTTTTTTGTATTTTTAAATACTTTTTCTACAGTATCTAAATATAATCTTAATTTAGTAATTTTAGAAAAGATTTTATACTCTGATAAAAATTTATTAAATTTTAATACTTCTCCTTGAGCTGCTAATATCTTTTTTATACTATAAGATCTACCTTCTTCAAGAATCCTTTGAGCTCGCCCATAAGCATTAGGTTGTACTTCATTAGCATAAGCTTCTGCCTCACGAATATATTGTTGTTCATTTTCTCTAGCAGCAATAGCATCATCAAAAGCTGCTTTTACTTCTTCTGGAGGGCGGGCTGTTTGAAAATTTACATCCAACACAGTAATACCCATATTATAGGGTTTAATAGTATCTTCAATAGCTTGATATGTATCGTTACGTATTAATGTTCTTCCTTCAGTTAAAATACGATCCATGTCATATTTACCAATTACTTCACGTAAAGCACTATCTGTTGCCTGTTTTAAACTATCATCAGCATTTACAACACTAAACAAATATAGCTTTGGATTAGTAATTTTATATTGAACATTCATTTCAACACGAACCACGTTTTCATCTGCTGTTAACATAATACCGGATGCAGCTAGTTCTTTGACTGATTCTACATTAACAGTAATTAATTTATCTATAAATGTTGGTTTCCAATTTAATCCTGGATAAACAATATGACTAAATTTACCAAGACGTAAAATTAGTCCCCTTTCAGCTTCTTTAATAGTATAAAAACCACTAAAAAACCAAATAGTAATACATAATAAAATAAACAATACTAAAAAAAACTTATTATTACTAGGTTTTCTTATTGGATTAAAACTAAAAATTTTACTTACTCTTCTAAAAAAATTAATAAATATTTCGTCTAAATTTGGAGGTCCTTGCTCATAACTAATTCTTTTTTTCCACTCCTGATAATTTTTTTTTAAAATATTTTTTAAAAACATAATAACTCCGTACGTTTAAAACTTATTTAATAATATTAATTAGAATTTCTATCTTAATAAGAAATAATATGAATTAAATCTTTGATTGATTTATCATAATTATTACTATTTAACCAATATATGTCAGTATAGCTATTTCTAATCCAAGTAATTTGTTTTTTAGCTAATTTCTTAGTAGCAATTATTGATTGTCTAATCATATCTTGATAATTAATCTTTCCTATAATATATAATAACATTTGTTTGTATCCAACACATTTAGAAGATTGCATATTAAGTGTTAATTTATTGTTATTAAATAATGTATTTACTTCATTTTCAAAACCTAAGGATAACATTTTATAAAAACGATATTTAATACGTTTATTCAATATAAATTTATTATCAGGCATTAAACAAAATTTATATATGTGATAAGGTAATCTCGTTATTTTTTGTTTATTAGTTAATTCATAAATAGTTTTTTTGGATAGTAAAAATACTTCTATGGAACGAGTTAATCTTTGAACGTCATTATTATTAACACCATTAACGATAGTACAGTTAATCTTATTAAACAGACAACTTATTAATTCAAAACCAAATTTATTTATTAAATCATTAATATGTTCTCTTAAAAAAAAATTACTTTTTGGTAATAACGGAAGTCCATCAATTAATGTTTTGAAATAAAACATACTACCACCAACAAGTAATGGTATACGATTATTTCTTAATATAAGATTTATTTCATTAATTGCATCATAATAAAAATCACCTACTGAATATGGTTCACTTGGATTACGTATATTAATTAATTTATGTGGTATGTTATCTAATATTTTTTTTGATGGTTTTGCAGTTCCTATATCCATTCCTTTATATATTAAAACTGAATCAACGCTAATAATATCTACAGGAATATAATTTCTTAATTTAATTGCAAATTTACTTTTACCAGAAGCAGTAGGACCCATTATTAAGATGATGTATGGATATTTAACTTTTTTTATTATATTAAACATATTAATTAAATTAGGCTAAAACTTAATTAACAAATTTTATTTTTTTAATATTTATAGATTATATTTAACAAGATAGCTAATATACTATATTAATTAATTTTATGGAAATAAATTTAAATGTTTGTTAAGTAAAACATAAAATATTTTATTTTATAAATTAAAATAGTTTTTTAAATAAGTTATACTATCATAAAATTAGTGTGTTTTTTTATATTAACGAATATCTTACATATGAGATATAAAAATACGATTGTATAAATATGATAGTTTTATTTAAAATTTTTTTATAGTAATGTTATAAGTTCTTAGTAAAAACATAATATTTTAAAATAATCATCTTATAATATACTTTATTTAATCAACTTATAATTTTAATTATTGCTAAAATATTTATTTATATAATAATTTAACATTTCTAAACGCTATAAGTATTATTTAATGTAATTAATTTGTATGTTATATTATTTTTTTTTGGGGAATGATATGAAAGTTAAACTTGAAGCAAAATCTAAACTACCAACAAAATGGGGTAATTTTTTGTTATTTGGATTTGAAGAAGTTTTAACTAAAAAAAATCATATAGCATTAATTTATGGTGATATTAAAAATGATGCAATATTAACAAGAATTCATTCAGAATGTTTAACTGGAGATGCGTTATTTAGTTTAAGATGTGATTGTGGTTTTCAATTACAATCTGCAATTATTCAAATTGTTAAAGAAGGTAATGGAATATTAATATATCATAGACAAGAAGGGAGAAATATTGGTTTAATTAATAAGATTCGTGCATATTCTTTGCAAGATAATGGTGCTGATACTGTGGAAGCAAATAATAAATTAGGATTTGCTGCTGATGAGAGAGATTTTTCTTTATGCGCTGATATATTAAAATTACTTGGAATAAAGAAAGTAAAATTACTTACTAATAATCCAAAAAAAATAGAAATTTTATTAAAATTTGGAATTAGTATTACTGAAAGAGTACCACTTATTGTTGGTCGTAATATTAATAATGCTTATTATTTAGATACTAAAGCAAACAAAATGGGGCACATGTTATAATTTTGTAAGATTCTGTTAAAAAATTAAACCTGATTTTATTAATTGTTGTATTTATTAGTAGAATATAATATGGGTGGATTTTATTTTAAATAATCCACTTCATATATTATGAATAACATAGTATTATTGCTAGTAATTATATTTCATTTATATTTATAGTGCTAATCATATAACAGATAGTAATATAAACTGTATCTGGGATACGTTAATGTCAATTAATATATTACGTAATATTTATTTTGATGTAGTTAATTTTGTACGTAGCCAATTTTATAACATTATGATGTTAGTATTAATGGCGTCTATATTAAATGCACTAATTAACCATATTTTAATTTCTTTTAACGAAAAGTTATTATTAAATAATATTATTATTGAACATGGTAATTTAAGTTTACATCAATTTGCACAACAATTATCTTCTGAACAACAGCATTTACTTTTAAAAGTATCTATCGTTAATACTATAACGAATCTCATAAATAATATTTTTGTGATTAGTGGCATGTTAGTAATAATAAATATTTTAAAATATAGTAAAAAAGAACAAATGATAAAAATGTTAATCTTTTTTCTGGTAAAAAAATTACCAAAATTATCTGTCTTAATTTTTTTATTGACTATAATTATACAATTTGGATTATTATTATTAGTAGTACCTGGTATTATATTAATGATAGTATTAGTATTTTCTCCAGTTATATTATTCATTAATAAAATTAGTATAAGTAAATCAATATATAATAGTATAATTGTTAGTACAAATAACTTTAAACTAGTATATCCAATAATACTTTTATGGTGTATAATCAAGATGGTATTATTAGTAATAATAAATAAATTATTTTTTATTATTCCAATAACCACTAACATACTATTAAATAGTATAAATAATCTACTACTATCAATATTAATTGTTTATATATTTAGATTATATTTATTTTTAATTAAGTAATAAATTTATTATTCCTCCTTTTCTATATAGAAACATTAATTATATCGCTTTTATGTATATTTATTTATGAAATTATATATATTAGTTTTTTTTAAAATATTATATAAATAACTTAATATGATAATTTTTATTATAAAAAATTGGTTTTTAATTATAATATACTGGATGTTCATAATTTTTATTTCTATAAGAATTATATTATACAATCATGATGTATCATCTATTATAGCTTGGATAACAATAATTTATATATTACCAATTATTGGTATAGTTATATATTTATTATTTGGCGAAATTAATATTAGTAAAATAAGAGTCAATAGAGGAAAAACATTATTAACACCAGTACATTACTGGCTTAATACATTCAATAGTAAATATAAGAAATATTTAGGTAGTAATGGTAGTAAAACTGCAAGATCTTTGTTTAAATTATATAAATATCAACATAGAATAAATGAAGTAAAAGTTAAAAAAATTAAATTATTTACAAATAGTAATGATGTCATAATAAGTATTATAAATGATATTAATTTAGCTAAGAACAACATAGATATTATTTTTTATATATGGAATACTGATGGGTTAATAAAACAAGTAATACAAGCATTGATCATAGCTGCTAAAAGAGGAGTTAGTTGTAGAATAATTTTGGATTCGGTTGGTAGTTTAAAATTTTTTCGTAGTAATTATCATAAAAAATTACGTACAGCAGGTATTGTAATAGTTGAAGCTTTTAAAATTAGTATCTTTCATATTTTTGTTAATAGAATAGATCTTCGTCAGCATAAAAAGGTAATTATTATTGATCATAATATTACTTATACTGGTAGTATGAATATGATAGATCCAAACTATTATAGAACAAACTTAGGTAAGTTAATTGATATTATGGTTAGAATGGAAGGATGTATAGCTAATATTATGAGTATAATATTTTCTTGCGAATGGAAAATAGAAACTAATGAATTAATTTTACCATCATTTCCAAAAAAAAATTTAAATATAATATCTAACAGTGCTACTGTACAAGTAATATCATCTAACTTAATTTTTTCTAAAAATATTATTAGTCAAGTACTAATAACCTCTATCTATGCAGCACGTAAAAAATTAGTTATAACAACACCATATTTAATACCTAGTAATGATCTTCTTAAAGCAATTTGTAATGCAGCTAATAGAGGAGTAAAAGTAGATATCATTATACCAATTAAAAGTGATTCTATTTTAGTAAATTGGGCTAGTAGAGTATTTTTTACTGAATTATTAAATGCTGGAGTTAAAATTAATCAATTTAAAGGTGGTTTTTTACATACTAAAAGTATTATCATTGATAATAGCATAAGTATAATAGGTACAGTAAATTTAGATATTAGAAGTTTAAAATTAAATTCAGAATTAATATTAATTATTGATGATAATAAATTTAACAAACAATTATTAAAAATACAAAAAACATATATAACAAATTCATTTTTAATAAAAACATCAGAATGGATAAATAGACCATTTTGGAAACGTATTATAGAAAAATTATTTTATCTTTTTAGTCCACTACTATAAAATTAAATTATACTTTTTTATAAAAAAGTACAAAAATAGTTAACTTTATATTTACAAAATATTTTTAATATCTATAATGCAAATCGTATATATTATATGGGCATAATTTATTAGATTTTGTATGGTGGGGTTCCCGAGCGGCTAAAGGGAGCAGACTGTAAATCTGTCGTCTTTGACTTCGAAGGTTCGAATCCTTCCCCCACCAAAATATATAGTGAATATTTTAATAATAAATTTAATGTTTAATGTTAATCTTTTAATTCTAATTTAAATAAAATATAAATTGATAGTTTAATATATGTACTTACTAAAATTAATGTTTCTTTATCCAATTAAAATTATTTGGGGTACGTTAAATTTTATTAGAAATTTTGTGTTTAACATATTTATTTTGTTTTTGATTATTTGTGGGATAATAACATACTGTAACGTTAATAATCTATTTTTAGATCGATATAAAGGGGCATTGGTAATTAATTTAAAGGGGGATATTATTGATAAACCAATAAAAATTAGTAATTATAACAATATTAAAAATATAATTGTTGGTAATGATAAAATTAATTCTTTATATGATATTACTAATATTATTCGTCAAGCAAAGCAAGATAACGATATTAGCGGTTTAATATTGGATTTAAATAATTTAGTTAATATTGATTTATCATCATTAAGATATTTAGGTAAAATTTTAAAAGAATTTTCTAACACAGGAAAACCAATATATGCAATTGGTAACAGTTATAATCAAATACAATATTATCTTGCTAGTTTTGCAAATAAAATTTATCTCATTAATGGTGGATTTGTCAATATCCATGGTATTTCTATAAATAACTATTATTACAAGTCATTACTTAATAAAATAAAAGTTAATAGTTATATATTTAGAGTAGGTAAATATAAATCAGCTGTAGAGCCATTTTTTAGAAATAGAATGTCAGATGATACTAAAAGTATTAACAAAAATTTAATTGATAGTATTTGGAAGATTTATTTAAAGGATATATCAAATAATAGAAATGTTAGCGAGGTGCAATTATACCCTAGTATTAATAGCACTATACTAGAACTAGAAAAAGATAACGATTTATCTAAATTTGCATTAAGACATAAATTAGTAGATAACATTTTATCGTACGATGAATTTGAAAAATTAATGATTAATATTTTTGGTTATAACAAAAAAAGTAAAACTTATAATTATATTAGTATATATGATTATCATATAAATAATAAAGTAAAGAAAATAGATAATAAAATTGCAGTGATTTTTATTAATAATGTTTTAATTAATGATAAAATATCATCTTATAATAATATAATTAAGCATATTGATTGTGCACGCTTAGATAATAACATAAAATCAATAATATTAAGAATTAATAGTCCTGGAGGTAGTGTCTATATATCAGAGTTAATTAGATCTGCATTAGAACGAGTACACTTAACTACTAGTAAACCAATTATTGTTTCTATGGGAAACGTTGATGCTTCTGGTGGTTATTGGATATCTACAGCTGCTGATTATATTATTGCTGATTCTAATACTATAACAGGATCTATTGGTGTTTTTAGTGTCATTAATACTATAGAAAATTTATTAGATTATATTGGCATACATAAAGATGGTGTATCAAATTCATTATTGGCTGATATGTCATTAAGTAAAAAATTACCATTGGAAATAATTAAATTAATAAGAATCAATACGCAATTTATATATAATAAATTTGTTAGTTTAGTAGCAAAATCAAGACATAAATCATTAAATGAGATTAATTATATTAGTCAAGGACACGTATGGTGTGGTTATGATGCTATGAAATATGGTTTAGTAGATCAAATAGGAGATTTTGATGATGCTATTAACAAAGCAGCTAGTCTAGCAAAAATAAAAGATTTTCAACTAAAGTGGTTTACAAATAGTAGTAATAATTTAATAGATATATTATCCGATAGTATACATAATATCTTTACAAGAATAATAGTAAAATATTTACCAAATTATAGTATTATAAATGATACTAATATAAATTCTATAGATAAAAATTATTATGCTTTATGTCTACAATATAATTATTCTATGGTATAATAAGAATAATTATTCTTAATTTTAAGAATTGATAATTTTATTTGATTAATAAAAATAGTAATAATACTAGAATTAGTAAAACACTGTTCTTTTTTTTAACAATAAATGATATAGAAATAATAATAATATAATAGATATTAACTTTTTTTAACTTATACCAGTAAATATAATTCCAATCATAGCTTACTTAAAAAAATAATATCTTTAAATATAAATTATAAGTATTAATAAAAATATGTTTTGTTATCTAGAGATAAAAATATCTTATATAAAACCTACTAAATTTTTTTAATTAAAAAAAAAGTTACTTACATAAATACGGTAACAGTATAATTATTACTGTAGTCCACTAAAAATAAGTTTCTATATTTAGAAATAATATAAAATAATAATAAGTAAATATTCTCTTGTACGTAATATTATGTTATGCAGTTATTAAAATTAATAATTTTATTATTATTACAAGTAATAATAAATACTATAAAATTCTATTACTGCTAATTAAAATAATATTGATGATTATTTCTATAATAATTTTTGTGACGGTAAAAATATTATAAATATTATAAAATATATTATTTTCTATTAGTTCCTCATGTATTTCATTTTTTAATTTAGGTATAATTTTACTTGTTATTTTAGCTTTAGTAAAGGAAAAAAATATTTTTATAAAAATAAATTAGATACTAACTTAAAAAAAATTTAGAATAAAATAATATTGTTATCTTATAGATACTAAAAGAAATACTATCTAGTATTTTTTTAATATTAAAATTGATGCTGTAAAAAATAAGATTTGTAAATTAATATCTTGCTATGAAACTAGTTTATTAAGTTAGATAAATTAAAAGTAATTATTCCCATTCTATGGTAGATGGCGGTTTGTCAGATATATCATATACAACTCTAGATATTTCACTAATTTCATTAAGTATTCTACTAGATATCTTATGTAATAAATTATATGGTATTTTCACCCACTTAGCTGTCATAAAATTACTAGTATTTATTGCTCGTAAAGCTAATACTAAATCATACTTACGACAATCACCAACTACACCAACAGATTTAATTGGTAATAATACAGTAAATGCTTGGTCAATTCTATAATAGAAATTACTATTTTTTAACTCTTCAATAAATATTTTGTCTGCTAATCTTAATAATTTACACAAACTATCTTTAACTTTACCTATAATACGTATAGCTAATCCAGGACCTGGAAATGGATAACGATATAAAATATCATACGGTATATTCATTTTTAATCCCAACTCACGTACTTCATCCTTAAAGAGTTTTTTTATTGGTTCTAATAACTTTAAGCTAATATTTTTCGGTAAACCACTAACATTATGATGAGATTTTATTTTATTTTTAGATTCAACAACATCTGAATAAATTGTACCTTGAGCAAACCATTTAACATTACTAAAATTATTAGCCTGTTCTAAAAATATATCTATAAATATTTTTCCAATAACTATTCGTTTCTCTTCTGCATCATAAATATTAGATAAAGCATTAAGAAATTTATTCTTTGCATCAACAAAAATTATATTTAAATTAAAACTTTTACTTAGTTGTATTACTAATTCATATTCATGTAATCTTAATAAACCATTATCGATAAACACACAAATTAATCTTTTACCAATAACGTTATTTATCATAATAGCTGTTACTAATGAATCTATTCCTCCAGATAATCCTAAAATTACTTTATCATTATTTTTTACTAAATTATTAATATTATTATTAATAATAGTACTAATATTAGTAATATTCCAATTAGGAATACAGTTACATATATTAAATGCAAATCTCTTAATTAAGTTAGTACCACATTTAGTATGTGATACTTCTGGATGAAATTGTAATCCATATATTCTATTTTTTTCATTTGCAATGATAGCATTTTTACATTTATCACTACTAGCAATAACAGAAAAATTATCTGGAATTTTAGTAACAACATCACTATGACTCATCCAAACATCTAAAAACAAATAACCTTTACTATCAACTCTGTCATAAATATTATTTGTTAATTTACTATATTTTTTAACTAAAATACGAGATAATCCAAATTCTTGACAATCATAAATATTTTCTACATCTCCTCCTAATATTTTAACTATGAGTTGCATGCCATAACATATTCCTAATATTGGTATATTAATATTAAAAATTTTATTAGATATTAAAGGACCATTATTTAATACACTATGTGAACTACCAGATAAAATAATACCATTAGGATTAATATTAAGTATTTTATTTACAGATATGTCACTATAGTTATGTATTTCACAATATACTTTTAATTTTCTTAACATCTTAAATATTAACATAGTATATTGTGAATTAAAATCAATTATAATAATACAATTATTATTTTTCATATCTTTAAATAAATCTTATAGTGTGTTATTATACTATAATAATAGCTAATTAAGTTATTACAATAGTATATTATCATATGTATTAATAATAACAATATATTAGTTTTTTATAAATTTATATAACTATGGTTGAAATATATTTATAAAAAATGTCTGGATTAGTAGATATAGTATTGATTGGTAGCGGTATTGTTAGTACATCATTAGCTATATTAATTCATCTATTAGAACCAAAATGGGTAATACATATGTATGAAAAATTACCTGATGTGGCATGTGAGAGTACTAATGTCTGGCATAATTCTGGTACTGGTCATGCTGGTTATTGTGAATTAAATTATACCCCTAAGTTATCCAATAACGATATTGATATTTCAACTGCACTAAGAATTAATAAATTATTTAGTATATCTATAAAATTTTGGTCATTTTTAGCTAAAAAAAATATATTAAATTATAATAATTTAATTCATGTTATACCGCATATTAGTTTTGTTGTAGGTAATCATAATATTAATTTTCTTTATAAGAGATTTAATAAACTAGTTAAGCACAAGTCATTTAATAACATGCAGTATTCTAATGAATTTAATGAATTAAGTAAATGGATTCCATTAATCATGGATGGAAGAAATAAATTACAAAAAGTTGCTGCAACAAAAATAGATAATGGAACTGATATTAATTTTAGTGGAATTACTAAACAAATAGTAAATTTTTTAAGAAAAAAAAATAATTTTTATTTACATTTAAAACATACTGTTATTAATATCATTAATAAAAATTATTACTGGAATATTTATATTAAAAATAATAACTTTAATCATACCTATATAATTCCTACTAAGTATGTATTTATTGGTTGTGGTGGAGCAACATTACTTTTATTGCAAAAAGCAAATGTAATAAATAAAAATAAGTATGCAGCCTTTTCTATCGGTAGTCAATTTTTATTAAGTAAAAATCATAATATTGTTGATCAACATTGGGCAAAAGTATATAGTACAACAATAAATAATTATATTCCCATGTCAATACCTCATATGGATACAAGAATAGTTGATGGGGAAAAATTTTTACTATTTGGACCATTTGCTATTTTAAATACTAAATTTCTAAATTATGGTTCTGTTTTTGATTGGTTTAAATCAATTGGAATAAATAATATGAAACTAATTTTCCGTGCCGGAGTAAATAATATTCATTTAATAAAATATTTATTGTATCAATCGCTAATGTTAAAATCTCACAAAATTAATTTATTAAAATATTATTACCCCAAAGTTAATCCTAATGATTGGAGTCTTATTCAAGCTGGTAAACGGGTTCAAATTATAAAAAATAATACTAACCATAGTGAACTAGTATTTGGTAATGAAATAGTTCATTCTTCAAATTATTCATTAACAGCTGTATTAGGAGCTTCACCAGGAGCATCAACCTCAGTATCATTAGCACTAAAATTATTAGAAGTAATGTTTAAAAATTATGATTTTTATCAAAAACATTGGAAAAACAAATTAAAACTAATTTTTTCACCAAAATAAAATAATATTTTTTTATTTATCTATTTTTATTAATAATTTTAATATAAATTGAAATTCCTAGAATATTTAAAGTACGTTGAAAAAAGTTTTTTAGGTATTTTTTATATGATTTATTTAAATATAATACATTAGTTCCATGTATATTAATAACTATAGGATTATAATTACTAATATAAGCATATTTTAATTTTATTAATCTATTTTTATAAGTTGGAGGATATTTTTTAACTGCATTATTTAATATACTATTAATATATTTAGTCTTAAATTTTAAATTATTTAATTTATTAATCCTATTAATTAGTTTAAATAAACTATTAAATTTCTGATCATATAAAGCAGAAACAAATATAATTTTAATGAATTTAAGACAACTTAACTGATTAATAACATTAAATTTAATTTCATTTAGATTACCGTAAATATCACACTTGTTAATAACAATTATTATTGGTGTATTTTTTTTTACTATTAATCGAATCAACGATAAATCGTAATGACTAATCCTTTTATCTATTAAACATATAACATGTAATACTATATTTGTATACTTAATTTTACTCAATACAGTATTAGTTATATTATGTATATTTAAATATTTTTTATCTTTTGAAAAATTATTTTTATTTATTCCTATACTATCGGTAATTTCATAATTTTGATTATTATAAACAGTACTACTAGTGATATTGTTTCTTGTTGTTCCTGGTATATTAGATACCAAAATACGATATTTATTTAATAATTTATTTGCTAACGTAGATTTACCAACATTAGGTTGTCCAAAAATAAATATTTTAATTTTATTAATACTATTATTATTTTCTAGGCATAATGTTAATTTATTTTTATATCTGTTAACTATTAGTACTAATATTGATAATAATGATTCTATGTTTTTATTAATAGCAGATATTTTACATAATATACTACTTACCCCCAAAGAATAAAATTTGTTTACTAAAATATTACTACTGATATCAATTTTATTAACTACTATTATTACTTCTTTTTTAAGAGATTTAATTATTTTAGCAATGTAAATATCATCATTAGTTATTTCTACTGTTCCATCAACAACAAATAAAATTATTGTAGTACATTTTAATAATGATATTGATTGTTGTGTAATTTTATATTCTAAACTATTAGTATGATTAGTATTATATATACCACCAGTATCA
Organism: Candidatus Lightella neohaematopini; assembly: GCA_025728535.1. Lineage (GTDB taxonomy): Bacteria > Pseudomonadota > Gammaproteobacteria > Enterobacterales > Enterobacteriaceae > Lightella > Lightella neohaematopini_D. Next base: position 26,824 of record JAOBJO010000003.1, on the reverse strand, counting down.
ACTACCATAGTAGTAATATTATTAATTTTAATATAATCATAAATATAATCGCTAGTAAAACCAGCATAATTATTAACTAACGATAACTTTTTATTTACTAGAATATTAAATAATGTAGATTTACCAACATTGTTACGCCCTATCAAAGTTATCATATAATTTAAATTATCTTAATACTTAGTGTTAACAATAATATTTATTATTTGACTATCTAATAGTACAAGAAAATTATCTTTTTTAAGTAAAAATATTTTATTAATAATAAAATTATTTATTTGCATACAACAAACCACACTACATTTTAGTATATTAAAAATATAAATATAACCATCACAATTACCAATTATTAAAAAATATTTATAAATTAAAAAAACAGTGGTATTATATAAATATATTTTATTTTTTAGTAGAATAACTTTACCGGTAAATACATTTATTGATGTTAAATTATGTTTATCATCAATACAATAAATATAATCGTTATAATATAACAAATTACTTATTACATAAATTTTAGTAGTCCATAATATTTTACCAGAATATAAATTTAGTGCTATTAAGTTATTATTAATATCAATACTATAGATTGTACTACCTATAATAATTGGTTCAATCTGATTACAAATTATATCTACTATCTTATTTTTAATAGCTGTTATATAACATTGCCAAATTATATTACCTTGATCTAAAGATACAGCACTAATAACACCATCACTACCAAAAATAACAATTATTCCAAAAAATGACACTGGGGTAATGGCATTATATGATGATATTATATTACTATAAAAACTAGTCATCCATTTAGTAATACCATTATTCTCATTGATAGCTTGTAATATATTATCACTATATATTATTAATAAATGATTAGCCAATATTAATTTAGATGTAATAGGAGCAACAGTTTTTGTATACCATATTAAATTACCATTATGTACATTAACTGCATAAATTTCTGCCCTACTAGTAAATAAATAAATACTATTATTAACTAGATATATTCTAATTAACCTTAAATTATTAAACGATTTATAATGCGTATAATAAAGAAAATTTCTACTCCAAATTTTTTTACCATTATTAATATCTATTACTTGAATAATTTTATTATTAGTTATAATTACGTATTTACTATTACTAATAACACTTAAATTTTTTTTATTATGAGAAAAAATTATCTTCCACTTAATAAAATAATTACAACTATTAGTTAAATATTCTTTATTAGATTTATTACTAATTGTACAATTATCAAATACTAAAATACTAACCAACAGTATAAAATATTTTGTTAAAATAAACACATTTACATTATGTTTAATCATTACTTTAATAGTATAGAAAATATCTCAAAAGTTAACATATCTAAGTTACTATGGTATTATAAAATAATTAATTATTATTAGATAATATTGATAGTAATTTAGATAAAATATAAGACTTTTCAATTATTTCTTTTTCGTTAATAATTAAATTTTCTAATATTAATTGATTAGATAATAATGTATTATCTCCCATAATTACTAATACTTTTGCTTTTAATTGATAAGCTTGTTTACGATATTTACTTATTTTGTTACAATAAAAGTCAACAACTAATTTCAATGATGGTATTGAATCTCGTAAATACTCAGATAAATTAATTATTGAGTTCTTTAAATTATTATCTACATTTACTAAAAATACATCAATTAAAAATTTATTTTTTAACAGCAAATTATATTTATTAATTAAAATAATTAATCGTTCTACACCAATTGCACAACCAATAGCAGGAATAGAATGATTACAATTAAAATTATTAACTAATAAATCATACCTGCCACCACCACAAATAGCATTCTGTGATCCTAAAATATTAGTAGTCCATTCAAATACTGTATCATTATAATAATCTAATCCCCTAACTAAATAAGGATTAATATTATAAGGTATATTCATATTATTTAATGATTGTTGTAAAATTAAAAATCTATCGTAAGAACTACTGTCTAAATAACTTGTGATTAGTGGAGCTTTCTTCAATATTGATAGAGTTTTATATTTTTCTAATAATCTCATAGGATTATTAATAATATTATTGTTAATATTATTTAATAATTTATTTTTTTTAAAAAACGTAATTAATTCTTTACAATAAAGCTTACGTGTATTTAAACAACCAAGAGAATTAATTTCTAATGATAAATACTTACTTAATCCCAATAATTTCCATATTCTAAATGTTAATAAAATTAATTCAATATCAATATAAATATCTGTATAACCAAATACTTCTATACCAACTTGATGAAATTGTCTAAGTCTACCCATCTGTGGTCTTTCATAACGGAACATAGGACCATAGTACCATAATCTTTGTTTATTATATAGTAAACCATTCTCAATAATTGCTCGTACGCAACTAGTAGTACCTTCTGGTCTCAATGATAAACTACAACCATTACGATCATAAAAACTATACATTTCTTTGTTTACAATTAAGTTACTATGGCCAATAGTTTGATTAAATAATTTAGTTTTTTCAACTATAGGAAAACGAATCTCTTTATACCCATATTTTAATAAAGTATCTTTTATTACATACTCAACTTGTTGCCAAATAATACTATCTTTGGGTAAAAGATCATGCATACCTTTAACTGAATTAATAATTTTCATATAAAATTACTTTGTATAGGTATTAGTTTTATTACGAACTATAAATTCTAAATAATTAACAATATTATTATTTTTTATTTTGTTAGCTTGTCTTATTCCATTAATATACAGACTACTATTTTCTTTTCCTCCTACTACTCCAATATCTGATCTTAAAGCTTCTCCTAATCCATTAACTACACAACCAATAATAGAAATATTAATTGGTTTAATAACATCCTGTAATTTTTTTTCTAAATTATTAGTAGTATTAATAACATCAAATTCCTGTCTAGCACACGTTGGACAAGTAATAAAATTTATACCTCGATAACGTAAATGTAATGATCTTAAAATATCAAATGCTACTTTTACTTCTTCTACAGGATTAGCAGTAAGTGATACTCTTATAGTATCACCTATACCCATCATTAATAATGATCCAATTCCAATTGCTGACTTAGTAATACCAATACGAGTAGTTCCTGCTTCGGTTACTCCAATATGTAATGGTTGATCAATTGATTTTGCAATTAATTTATAAGCTTGAATAGTAGTTAATACATCAGATGATTTAACACTAACTTTAAAATAGTTAAAATTTAATTTATCAAAAATACTAACTTGACGCATAACCGATTCGAATAATACTTTTGCTGAAACAATTTTATTATATTTATCTCTTAATTCTTTTTCTAAAGAACCAGAATTAACCCCAATCCTAATAGGAATATTATAATATTTAGCACAATCTACTAACATTTTAATTCGTCTAATATTACCAATATTACCTGGATTAATACGTATACAATCAACACCATATTCTGCTACTTTTAAAGCAATTCGGTAATCAAAATGTACATCTGCTACCAACGGTATATTCTTAGTATTAGATCTAATTTTTTTAAAAGATTCAGCAGCATCCATATTTGGAATAGATATACGTATAATATCAGCTCCATTAAGACTTAATGTATTGATTTGATTAACTGTTTGTTCAACATCAATGGTATTAGTATTAGTCATAGATTGTACTGAAATAGGATAATCACCACCAATTGGAATATTACCTACGTAAATACAGTTAGATTTCCTTCTTTTATTAAAAAATTTATTCATTACTACTTAAATTAATTATTTTATACATTACTATTTAACTATCTTTTATTTAAAAAAACAAAAGTTTAAAAGTATTTACATTATTATAATGTACTATATATTTCATTCTTTTTAAAAAAATAATATATCTCTCTATTAGCTGCCTCTTGTGAAGCAGATCCATGTATTGCATTTTTAGTAATACTATCAGCATAATCTTTTCTAATCGTACCAATATTTGCATATGCAGGATTAGTATGTCCGATAATTAATCTATTACGATTAATAGCATTATGACCCTCTAAAACTAATAATACTATTGCACTAGAAGTCATAAACTCTAGTAATTCATTAAAAAATAATTTATTTTTATGCTCACTATATATAAACGATACTTGATGATAATTTAATTTTATCATTTTTAATCCAACTACAAATAAACTATTATCTTCAAAACGTTTAATAATATTACCAATAACATGTTTATTAATTGCATTAGGTTTAATAATTGATAAAGTACGTTCTAATATCATAAATATTACCATTAATTATTCAAACAACAAATGTAAATTAATATAAAATATAGCTTAGATAGAATAAATTTACTTGTATATCAATATATTTAATAATTAATTTTAACTTAATAAGTAAACTCTACATTAGCATAAATTTTAAATAGAACTAAGAATTTAATTATATAATAATTTAAGATTTATTTATCTTAAAATATTTTAATTATGTTAATAACATTATTTAATAAAATAAAAAAAATTAATAACCATAAATTATTAATTAATCCACTAGAATTATAACATATAATTTATTTATATAAATTACACATCAATCACACGTTATTGGTAAATAACTTATAAAACTAAAATATTCAGTTAATATTAAACTATAATTATTTATAATATTTATGTATAAAAATATTTTAATTTTAATATTTTAACATATTATTTTAATTTATTAAAAAGTAAATTAATAGCACTATAATTCTATTTAGTTACGACAAATAATTATGTATTATACTTTATTTAAGAATCGAACAATATTTTATTTTAAAAGTAAAAATTATTAAGAAAAATAATAAATTTTAGTTATAAATTAATATATTTTTTACTAAGACTAATAATAATTATTATAAATTAATCTAATTATATACATTAATTATTATTAATGATATACTATTAATTTAATTAAGTTGTATGTTGTCTATAAGATATTAGTATTATTAAAAAAGTTCAGTATTTGTTTTATTTCTTGATACAATTAAATAATATTAAAAAATTATAGTTAAACTTTTAGACTAATTAATTTAATATTATTAATAATAATAGTCGTTTTAAATAATTTAATTAAAATAAATTGTTGTTTTTTTATTACTAAGTATAAATTCAGTGTTAAATACAGTAAATAATATTAATGAATTCTATATTAAATATAGCTACTAGAATTATTAGACAAGTTGGTTTTGTACTACTTAAAAAGTATGAACATATTAATATTAAACATAATTATAAAAGTAATGAAATTATATTAAATAATTTAAACAAATACGCAGAACAATATATAATTAATTTAATTAAAAAGTATTACCCCCAGCATTCTTACACTACTAAAAATTATTATGTTTATAATAATAATGTTAACTGGATTATTAATTTTGAAAGTAATATTAATATAATTAAAAAACTTCCTTACTGTACTATTTCAATGGCTATTCAAATAAATAATCGTACTGAAATTGCAATAATATATGAATTAATAAATAATGAATTATTTACTGCAATAAGAGGACAAGGAGCTCAATTAAATAATAGAAGATTAAGAACTAATAGTAATAAGATACTAAGTAATAGTATTATTACTACTAATTTAATAACTGATAATATAAACGATATAAATAAAAAATTATCTTTTTTAAAAAAATTAATAATGGCTAAGGTAGATCTTAGATGTCATGGAACTAATGTATTAGATTTAGCATACTTAGCTGCTAGTAGAATAGACGGTATATTTTTATATAAAATAAGTAACATTAATTATTATATTAGTGGAATACTTTTAGCGATTGAATCTGGTAATCTAATTTTTGATCATAATGGAAATACTAATTATAGTAAATCTAGTAATTTATTAATAGGGAATGCTAAAATTACTAATTTGATATTAGAAATCATTAATAACTAAAGTTATATTATTATTTATTATCTATATATCGGGTATTTTTTACATAAAATAGATACTTTATCTTTTATACTTAGAAAAAGTTTTTTATTATTAGTATTTAATAAAATATCACATATCCAATTAGCAACACTACATACATCTTCTTCCTTAAAACCTCTTCTAGTTACAGCAGCTGTACCAATTCTTATACCAGAAGTAATATTTGATCCATTCTTATCATTAGGAATAACATTTTTGTTAACAATAATATTAACAGAATCCAATAACTTTGTTGCTTCAATACCTGATAATTTAATATTAGTTAAATCAATAATAAATAGATGATTATTAATATCATTAGATACTATTTTAAATTTGTTTAAAATAAAAATTTTTACCATTACTTTAGTATTTAATAATATCTGTTGTTGATATAGTTTAAATGATATATGCATAGCTTCTTTTAAAGCAGCTGCTTTAGCGGCAATAACGTGCATTAGAGGACCCCCCTGAGTACGAGGAAACACTCCACAATCTAATTTTTTGTAAAATTTATTATCACCCATTTTTGATAAAATCATACCACCTCTTGGTCCAGCAAGTGTTTTATGAGTAGTGGTAGTTACTACGTGAGCATAATTAATTGGATTAGGATATAAATTAGTAACAACTAGTCCAGCAACATGAGCTATATCAGCTAATAAATAAGCATTGACTTGATCAGCAATTACTCTCATTTTTTTCCAATCTATTAAACCTGAATATGAAGAAAATCCACCAATAATAATTTTTGGTTTATATTTACTAGCTAATTCTTCTAATTGAAGGTAATTAATGTTTCCAAAATTATCTAATTCGTAAAAAACAGCATTATATACTATTCCTGATAAATTAACTTTTGATCCATGAGTTAAATGACCACCATGTGATAATTTCATACCTAAAATAGTATCTCCTGGTTTTAATAACGCTGCATAAACAGCAAAATTAGCTTGTGATCCAGAATGGGGTTGTACATTAGCATAATCTGCGTTAAATAATCTTTTAGCTCTATAAATAGCTAATTTTTCTATCATATCAACATACTTACAACCACCATAATAACGCTTATTAGGATATCCTTCAGCATATTTATTTGTTAATTGTGATCCTTGTAATCTCATAACTAAATTGCTAGCATAATTTTCTGATGCTATTAAATTTATACATTTTTCCTGTCTAGATATTTCTAGTTTTAGAATATTATTTAAATCACAATCATTATACTTAATAAAATAATTATTTAACATTCAATCCTACTAATAATTAGTAATTTAATATAATTAATTATTAATTTTTATTTCTTTTACAATAAAAAAAATATTTTAATTGAATAGAACAAATTTTAGAAAATACATTATTTACAGAATTAATAAAACTATTAATGTAGTAATTATTATAAATTATATTGGCTAATTGGCTCAATATATTAATATTAGTATATTCTGTGCCAAAAACTAATTTTTTAATTCTAGCATTAAGTATAGTACCAATACACATTAAGCATGGTTTTAGTGTTACATATAAAATAGAATTTAATAAACGATAATTACCTATTCTACTACCACCTTGTCGGATAGCAATAACTTCAGCATGAGCTGTAGGATCATTAGATTTAATAACATTATTATATCCCATACCTATTATGTTATTATTACTAATTAAAATAGCACCAACAGGTACCTCACCTTGTTTTCTTGCATGTTCAGCTAATAGTATACAATAATACATCCATTTTATATCATTACTTAAGTTACTATATTTAACTATCTGCATATCTATCAAAATAATTAATTAATCTATTCTTTTGTTAATGTTATTACTTTCTAATATTACTAAAGCACAAGCATAATTTTTCTCGTCTGTTAATGATACATGTATGTTATTAACATTAATATTTTTTGCAAGTATTTTAGCTTGTCCAAACAACATTAATAATGGTTTACCATAATTATTATTAATTACTTCAAATTGATTAAAATATAATCCGTTATACATACCAGTACCAAATGCTTTCAAAGCTGCTTCCTTAATAGCGAATCTAGTAGCTAAAAATCTTACAGGATTATTATTCTTATAGTATCTTAATAACTCATTTTTGTGTAATATTTTAATAGGAAAGCGATTACCTTTCCTAAGTAAGATTATTTCTATTCTTTTTACTTTTATAATATCTATACCAACACCAACAATTTGCATATTCTATGATATTTTAATTATTTGTAGCATTTGTTTAACAGCATATTCTAATCCATAAATAACAGCTTGGCTAATAATAGAATGCCCAATATGCAATACTTTTATCTGGTTCAATTTAATAATTGGAGTAATATTATGATAATTAAGTCCATGACCAACATTAATTAATAAACCTAATGATGTAGCAAATGATACTGCTTGTTTAATATTATCTAATTCAATATAAAATTCATCATTGCGATGTTTACTTAATGTAGTATAAGTACTAGTATTTAACTCTATGTAATCAGTGTTTAATTTTGCTGCCATTTCTACTTGTTCAATTAATGGATCAATGAGTAGTGATACTTTAATATTATTATTATGTAAAATATTAACTAATTTGTCTATTTTATTATATTCTGTAACTAAATTTATTCCATGTTCTGTTGTTATTTCTATACGATTTTCTGGTACTAAACAACAATAATCTGGTTTTAATAAACAAGCAGTATTTACCATTATCTCATTTGCCGCAACTTCTAGATTTAAATTAGTTTGAATTGTTTGACGTAAAATTTTAATATCACGTTCATTAATATGTCTATGATTTTCTCTTAAATGAACAGTAATACCACTAGCTCCAGCCTGTTCGGCAATAAATGCAGCTTGTACCGGATCTGGAAATATGGTATTTCTTACATTACGTATAGTAGCAATATGATCAATATTTACATTTAATAAAGTATTTGCCATGTGAATCCCTAATATAATTAACAATATGAATATATATTAATATTTTTATAAAATAAATATTAATATGTTTTTTATTTAATCTATAAACATATAACTCTTAATATTTTTTAAACCAAAATAATAAGTCAGCATTATTTTTGTAAATCTTCTAGCTACATTTAACATTTTATCATTCTTAAAATTATAATTAGCAATATTAAGTAGTTCATAATATGAAAAACTAAAATAATCTAGTTTATTAGTAATTACAAAACTGTTATCTACTTGATATCTATATAGATTTTTATCTTGTATTGCATTATTAAATTTAAACATTAAATTAATATCACAACCTAAGTACTTTAATAATGATAATTCAAAACAACAGACAATATACTTTAATGAATTATTTGTATTAGCTAAAATTTTTAAAAAATATAGATACTTATGAAACCATACTAAGTGATTACAATCATATGTTATTAATTTTAATATTAACTCATTAAAATATAGCCCACCATATATCATTTTACCAGTTATTGGTATAATAATAGAAATCTGTTCAGCTTTATATAAAGTTTTCATATTACCTTTTCCACCATAATAAATTATTAATGGTATAAACGGTTGTAATATTCCTCTAAAATTACTACGAGATGATCTAGCACCATTAGCTACTAATTTTACTAAACCGTAATATTCAGTAAAACAAACTATAATTAAACTAGTTTCTTTATATAAATAACGATGTAAAACAAATGCATTTTGTTTTATCCTCATAAATTATCCTAATAATTAAATTTTATTGACAAAATTAAATTTACTTTCTTATTAAGAAACATCTCTATATTTCTTGTAGCATAGAAATTAATTTTTTTAATTAAAAAACCATTATTACCAATAATAATATTTTTTTGACTATTATTCTTCACATATATTACCGCAGATATATTATAAATATTCCGTAATTTATTAATATAGAGAATTTTTACTTTAATGGTATATGGTAACTCTTTATTCAAGAAACTTATTATTTTTTCACGTATTAATTCAGACAAAATAAATTTATATGATTGATTAGTTATAATATAACTAGGAAATCTAGGTTTTCCATATGGTATATAATTATGTATAACCTTTAATAATATATTAACATCATGATTTTTCCTAGCACAGATTGGAACAATATCAACAAATTTATGTTTTTTGTTTAAATATGATAAATATGGTAATAAGTTACTTTTTTTTTTAAAAAAATCAATTTTATTTATAACTAATAAAATTGGTTTATTTACTTTTTTTAGATAGTTTAAAATTAATTCTTCATATTTAGTCCAATAATTACTTACAACCAGTAAAATTATATCTACATTATGTATATTATTATAATACTTATAAACATAATTAGTATTAATCATTTTAGTATTTACACCTGGAGTATCTATAAATACTATTTGACAATTACTGGTATTATAAATACCAACAATATTAGTTTTGGTAGTACATATTTTATGAGATGTAATTGATAACTTTTTTCTTATAAATTTATTTAGTATCGTTGATTTACCTACATTTACTCTACCGATGATAACAACAACACCATAATACATAATATTTAAATAGATATATTAATCAATGCTAACGTTTGTTTAGCTGCTTCTTGTTCCGCCTTACGGCGACTACTACCATTACCTACAGTAGGATTACTTAATAAATTAGTTTGACAATGCACAATAAAATTTTGTTTATGAGCGCTACCTAATATTTTAATTATTTTATAGGTAGGTAATGGTAAATGTTGACTTTGTAAATATTCCTGCAACATAGTTTTTGAATCTTTTTCTTTACTATATGGATTAATGTTATTAATTTTATTTTTAAATAAATTTAGAATTACATTTTCTACAATATTTATATTATTACTATCTAACAGTATACTACCAATAATAGCTTCTAGTGTATTTTCTAATATAGATATTCTATTAAATCCGTTATTTTTAATTTCACCTAATCCAAGATATAAATAATTACTTAGTTTTAATTTATTAGCTATTTCTACTAATGTATTACTACAAACTAGTACAGATCTAATTTGACTTAAACTACCTTCATTAAGGTCTATAAATTTATTATAAATAGTCTTACTAATAACATAATTTAATATAGCATCACCTAAAAATTCAAAACGTTCATTATTTACTACACCAGCACTACGATGAGTAAGAGCTTGTATAAGTAAATTTAACTGACTAAAATAATATCCTAACTTATATTGTAAATCATTAATATTTCTACTCATTTTACTGTATAAAACCTAATCTACTTAATCTAAACTTATTAAAAATACTGTCACTATGTTTATCTATACTAAACCATATAAATATAGCTCTACCAATAATATTATTATCTGACACAAATCCCCAATAACGACTATCAAAACTATTATCACGATTATCACCCATAACAAAATATTTATTAGCTGGTACTATCCACTCTGATATAATGTTTTTATTTTGTCTAAAATAATAATCTATTTGATCATATTGTTCTGGATTAATTAATATATTATAAGATAATTTAGATAACGATTCTTTTTTTTCTAATAATTTAATATAATGTTCTTTGTTGCTTAACTTATTAGTTGTATAGCAACTAATAATTTTATTGTCCCTAAAATAAAATACTTGTTTAAAATTACTAAATACTAAATCACTATATTTAATAGTAATTTTATTATTCAATGATTTAATATAATTAGGATAAATAGATATTTCCTTATTAATATAATCATAAATTATTTTATCTCCAGGAATGCCAATTATTCTTTTAATATATTTAATATTCTTATCGTTAGGATAAGAAAAAACAATTAAATCACCTCTATTTGGAACATGAAATTTTAAAAAATAATTATTTGATATAGGATTTTTTATGCCATAAGAAATTTTTTCTACAAAAATAAAATCTCCTTGTAATAAATTTGGTATCATAGATCCAGATAGTATATTAAACGGTTCTATTAATGCTAATCGAATTAAAAGTAATATAATCAATGTAGGAAAAACAGAACTAATAAACTTATTAACATAGTTTAGTATATTAGTATTAAAAATACCATCATAGTTAATAATCGTTAATTTATTTTTTTTAGATTTTTGATTATATCTTATTAAGATAAAATTCGATATCCATATTAAAAAAATAACTATAATTATTATAAATAATAATCTATTAATATCACTAATCATAATCTATATTCGCAGTAATCATAATATTCTAATTAATTTTAAGTAATGAAAAAAATATTTTTTTAGGAATATTAACTTTTCCTAATATTTGTAATTTTTTTTTACCATTTCGTTGTTTATTTATTAACTTTTTTTTTCTACTTATATCACCACCATAACATTTATCTGTAACTCTTTTATATAATCTTTTTATAGTAGCACGAGCAATAACTTTATTATTTACAACTACCTGTATAATTACATTGAACTGATGTTTAGGTATGATTTTAGATAATTTATTAATTATTAAATTTGTTTTATATTTAATATCATTATTATGTAATATAATAGATAATTCTGGTATTAATTTTTTATTTATATAAATACTTACACATGATAATTTAGATTTTTTAAAATATTTAAAATTATAATCTAAAGATGCATATCCATGAGAAACAGATTTAATCATCGTAGATAAATCTAGTATTACTTCTGTTAATGGTATAAGATAAATAATTTTCGCCTGATCATTAAAATATAAAATATTTACTTGTATTCCTCTTTTTTTAATACATAGTTTTATTATTTTATTAACATAAATTTTTGGTGTTACTATTAAGCATTCAGTAATTGGTTCACGTAATTCCTTAATTTTATTTAAATTTAATAATTGATTAGGTTTATCAATATAAATAACTTTATTATCACTAGTTAATACTTCATACTTAACTGTTGGTAATGTAATAACTAACTCTAAATTATATTCTCGTTCTAAGCGAGTTTTTATTATATCCATATGTAATAACCCTAAAAACCCACATCTAAATCCACTACCGAAAGTGCTAGAAAATTCTGGTGTATATGATAATGAAGCATCACTCAAACTAAGTTTAGCTAAAGCATTACTAAATGTAGTATAATGACTATTATTTAATAAAAATAAACTAACAAAAATTTGTGGATTAATTTTTTTTAATGGTAATATTATGTTATTAGTAACTTCTACTGAAGTAATAATATTACCAACTATTGGTTGTTTAAAAATTTTTATATTACATGAAATCCAACCAACTTCACCACAATTTAGTATTGAACATTCTTCTATTTTTGGTGTAACTAACCATATTTTTTCTATAACATATATATTGTTAATACTAACTAATTTAACCTTATCTTTTTTTGAAATAAAACCAGATTTTATTTTTATTAATAATATAACCCCAAAATATTTATCGAATTGAGCATCAATAATTATTGCTTGTAATTTATTACTATAATTATTATCAGGTGGAGGAATAAAATTTATTATATTTTTAATTAATTTATTAATACCTATTGATTTTTTTGCAGAACAACATGTAATAATTAGATTTTTATCTAAAATATTTTTTATTTGATTAATAAGATTAATTGGTTTAGATTCTAATAAGTCTATTTTATTTATTACTATTATAATGAATAAATTCATATTTCTTGCCATATAAAAATTATTTATAGTTTGTGCTTCAATTCCTTGTATAGCATCCACTAATAATAATACACCTTCACATGCTGATAATGCCCGAATTACTTCATAAGAAAAATCTATATGTCCTGGAGTATCAATTAAATTTAATTTATAATTAATTCCAAAAAAGTTATAATTTAAGTTAACACTTTGTGCTTTTATTGTAATACCTCTTTCTTGTTCTAAATAAATATTATCTATAACATTTATATTATTTAAATAATTTTGACTATTACAGAACTTAATTAAACAATTAGATAATGTTGATTTACCATGATCAATATGAGCAACGATAGAAAAATTACGAATATTATTTATTTTAAACATAAAACGTTATTCTTTATTAAAAAAATTAATTTATGTAGTATTATATTTATAATAAAAAGATATTCAACATTAATATATTTATTTATGATTAATATAATTAATTGGAATAATTTATTAGAGGATGAGTTAAAAAAAGATTATTTTATAAAAATAATAAAATTTCTAAAACATAGAAAATCTAGTGGATATATAATATATCCGAATAGCAGTAGAATATTTTATGCTCTAAATACAACAAAATTCAATGAAGTTAAAATTGTTATAATAGGACAGGACCCTTATCATAATCCTAAACAAGCAGATGGTTTAGCATTCTCTGTGAATAATGGTATAAAAATACCACCATCATTATTTAATATTTTTAGGGAACTAAAAAATAATTTTAATAATTTTATTATTCCAAATCATGGAAATTTATATAGTTGGGCTAAACAGGGGGTATTATTGCTTAACTCTATACTTACAGTAGAAAAAAATAAACCACTATCTCATTCCCAAATAGGATGGGAATTATTTACTGACAAAATTATAAAAATACTAAATTATTATCATAAAGGACTAATATTTTTATTGTGGGGTAATTTCGCAAAAAAGAAGATTAAATACATAGATAAAAATAAACATTTTGTGCTAACAGCACCACATCCATCATCGTATTCTGTAAATTTAGGATTTTTTGGATGTAAACACTTTACCATAGCTAATAATATTCTTATTAAGCATAACAAAACACCAATAAATTGGTTATTAAACCATCAATAAATAATTATTATTTGTTTATCTAGATACTGTGACTATAGCAGGTCTTATTAATCTTTTGTTTAAAGTATATCCTTTTTGTACTACACAAATTACTTTATTAGGTTCATATTTACCAGATTTATCTATATTAATTGCTTGGTGTATAGATGGATCAAACTGAACTAAATTCTTATCTATAAAACCTAATCCAAATTTACACATAACAGTAATTAAAGATTGTAAAGTTAATTCAATACCTTCTTTTGTAGAAGATAATAAATCATTCTTATTTATTGTAGTTAATGCTCTTTCAAGATTATCAATGACTGGCAATAATTCAATCATAAAATTTTCTAGAGCAAATTTATGAGCTTTTTCAATATCTTGCATGCTACGCCGACGAATATTTTCAATTTCAGCTTTTGCTCTTAATATATAATCACGTTCTTTTTGTTTTAATTCTACTAGAGATAATTCTAATTCATTTATACGTTGATCTCTAATATCTAATTTAGTAGATTGTTCTAAATCAGAATCATTTAAAAATTCATGATTATTAATATTTTTTTTACTTTCTAAATCTTTTTTATCACAAGTACTTTGTTCTTTACTAATTTCCATTAGTTCTCCATTATCTATTAATAATAATAACTAAAAATATTAATGGGGATTAATAATAAATATTTCAAGTAAATTATACTAATACAAATGGATAATAAGGATACATAATTATTATGATTAATAATTTTAATACAATAGGTATTATTGGTTACTCTTGTTATAAAAAAATTATTTTTGTATGTAAAAAACTATACTATTGGTTAAATAATAATGGATATAATATTATAGTAGATGATAGAATTACTGATAATTTATCCATCAATAAAATAAATAATGGTGATGTTAATTATATAGGAAAACAGGCAGATTTAGCTATTGTCATTGGAGGAGATGGTAATATGTTAGGTGCTATACGTACTCTAGCATATTATAGAATTAAAATTATAGGTATAAATTGTGGTAATTTAGGATTTTTAACTGATATAAATTATCGTTTATTATTAAAACAACTATCAGAAATATTATCTGGTAATTATATAGTAGAAAAGAGATTTTTATTAGAAGCATATTATATTATTAATGGTAAAAAGAAAATAATTAGTAATGCAATTAACGAAATCTTATTAAGATCTAATAATATTAAATCTATGATAAACATTCGTGTATACATAGATGATAAATTTGCTTTCTTGAATTATGCTGATGGTTTAATAATTTCTACACCAACTGGATCAACAGCTTATTCATTATCAATTGGTGGACCAATTATTACACCATTAGTTAAAGCTATTATGTTATTACCAATATTTCCTCATACATTATCGTCTAGACCAATAATCATTAGAAATACTAGTATTATAAAATTACTATTTTCTAAAAATAATAGGGATGTAAAGATTAGTTGTGATAACCAAGTAGATTTTATATTAGATACAAAAAAAAGTATTTACATAAGTAGTAGTAGCAGATATTTTAACTTAATACATCCAATGAAATATAATTATTTTAGTTTGTTAAGAAAAAAATTCTTTTGGCTAAAGAATTATAAAAATTATAATAAATATTAACGTTACTAATAAATAATAAAATTATGTAATTTTAATAAAAAATTATAAGTTAATAAAAAAAATTCAAGATTAATTAAAAAATATGCTAAGATTATTATTAATATTATTTTTCATTATATTTAATAATGGTTGTTTTTTTTTAACAAAATAATAAAATCACAAAATATTACTTATGGTAATTATATTACCAATTTTAGTTTAATTAAGTTAGGTATGACAAAAAAAGAAATTTTAGTATTATTCGGAATGCCTTTATTAAATAATAATATCAATAGTAATAATATATGGTTTTATATTTATAGAAAAGAATTTAATGGTGGATTATTAGTTATTCAGAGAATGTTAGTAATTAAATTTAATAATAATATAGTTATAGATTTCATAATAAAGTAATATTACTATTGTCGTAGTATTTAAAATTTGTAATAATCAAAGTGTATAAAAATAATATAATTTGCACAAAAAAAAATATTTCTGTTAATTACAATTTATATAAAGAAATTGAGGCTGGAATTATTCTTAATGGATGGGAAATTAAATCATTAAGAAAATATAAAGTAAATATTAAATACAGTTATGTATCTGTAATAGACGGAGAAGCATATTTAATTAATTCTGAGTTTCAACCATTAACAACTTCAAATATTAATCTTGTTAATGTAAAGAGAAATAGAAAATTGTTATTAAAAAAACAAGAGTTATACATATTATCTAATTATATTAAACAAAAAGGGTATACAGTTATACCATTAATAATGTTTTGGAAGAAATATTTAGTAAAAATTAAAATTGGTGTAGCAAAAGGTAAGAAAAATTATGATAAAAGAATGGATATAAAGCGTCGAGAATGGTTAATAACTAAATCCAGAAATATAAAAAAATTCATATAAAGTATTGAAAATATTATTAATTATTGTATTATTATTCTAAGGGGCTGTTTATGGATTTGACAAATTTATGATTATTTATAGTTCATGTCGAGGATTAGGTAACCACGTAAAAACCTTAAATTGTTAGATGCAAATAGTAAGTTTGAACCAGTTGCTTTAGCTGCTTAGTGTATTACTGCTAAGGTGTTTGGTTTATGGGTACTATTTTGTTCCTAGATAAAATAGTATCAGTATTATAAATTCTAGGGCATTGATGTTTTATTGGACTTGACAATAAAATATTGTTAATTATTCAAGTTAATTGTTAAAGTTAATTTGTTCATATTAATTTAACATAAAAGAAAATGAACTAAACATGTAACTCTATCAATAAGTATTAAATTTGGACGCGGGTTCGAATCCCGCCAGCTCCATTTTTTTTGTTAAATTTATCTTAAAAAAGATTGGTCGTTAAGATAATAATTTATCGTAAGTAAAATTAATAAAACATTTATAATAACTTCTTATTAAGAATTAGTAATAATTTTTTTGATTATGAATAAAAAATTATATTTTGTTAACTTTTATCATCATTAAGTTTTAATATATAAAAATTATAATCTAAAATAAATACGATTACTGTTATAGTATAAGTATAACTGATAGATAATAAGAAGCTGTCTTTGTTAAAGATACTATTTTTTCTTTATATTAAAAACTATTAATTAAATAATTTAATAAATAATTTTAAATTAATAAAACTAAATATGAATACTAATAATAAATTATTTGGTATTACTATTTCAATAGTAACTATACTAATAGTGTATTTTTGTAAAAATTATTATTCAATTATAGTATTAATAATGAGTAACTTAATTACCGTACTGTCTATTATTATTAATACTTTTAATACTGTACGTCACGCAGATGTTCTTTCTCATAGATTAGGTGAACCATTTGGTTCATTAATTTTAACACTATCAGTAGTTATTCTAGAAGCTAGCTTAATATCAGCTTTAATGATTACAAATAATAATGTATCTACACTAATGCGTGATACGTTATATTCAGTTATTATGATTGTAACAACTGGATTAGTTGGGTTATCACTTTTATTAGGTGGTAGAAAATTTGATACTCAATCATTAAATTTAGCTGGTATTAAACAATACTTAATGGCAATTATATTATTATCTATCATAGTTCTTATTTTTCCTTCTACATTACCTAATGGTAATTTTAATACTGTGCAAACTATTATTGTTGGTACATTGTGTATAATAATGTACATGGTATTTCTACTCATACAAACACATACTCATCAAAGCTGGTTTATCTATGAAGAACATGAAGATATTAATAATTATATTAAATCTATACACACATCATTATGGCATAGTTTTTGGTTAATTATACATCTTTTATTTGTTATTGTTATTATTGAGCTTAATGCTAACTCATTAAATAAACTACTAACGATAGTTAATGCACCAAAACAAATTGCAGGATTTTTAATAGCATTATTAACTTTATCTCCTGAAGGTTTAGGAGCAATACGTGCAGTACTAAATAATCAAGCACAAAGAGCAATGAATTTATTATTTGGTTCTGTTCTTGCAACAATATCATTAACTGTACCAGCAGTAATTACATTATCATTTATTACAAAACAACAAATATTTTTTAGTTTAACATTACCACAATGTATAGCTTTACTAACTACCTTAGTAGTTTGTCAAGTATCATTATCTACTGGTAGAACCAATATTTTAAACGGGGTAACACATTTAACTCTATTTATTATGTATCTAATTACAATCCTATTATATTAATTTTAAAATGATTTAATAATATCATCTATAGACTTAACTTGACTTAATAGAGTTTTTAATTGTTTAATTGGTAATACAGATTTACCGTCACACTTAGCTTTATCTGGATTTGGATGTGATTCAATAAATAACCCAGCTATTCCTATGGAAATACCAGATCTAGCTAGTTCATTAGTTTGTTTACTTCTTCCTTCAGAAACTGAGTTATATGGATTATTACGACACTGTAATGAATGAGTAACATCAAAAATTACAGGACAACCATTAGAAATGTTTTTCATGATAGAAAATCCTAACATATCAACTACTAAATTATTATAACCAAACATAGTTCCTCGTTCACAAATAATAATATTTTGATTACCAAAATTACGAAATTTGTCTACTATATGAATTATTTGATGCGGACTGATAAACTGTGGTTTTTTTATATTAACTATTTTTTTAGTTTTAGCTATAGTATAAATAAGATCAGTCTGTCTAGCTAAAAATGCTGGTAATTGAATAATATCAACTACAGGCTTAATAATATCAACTTGATATCTTTCATGTACATCTGTCATAATTGGTACATTAAATTGACTTTTTAATTCGTTAAAAATATTAATACTATGATCTAAATCTAAACCTCTATACGAATATACTGATGTTCGATTAGCTTTATCAAAAGATGCCTTAAATATGTAAGGAATACCAAGATTATCGGTAACATTTTTATAATATTCACATACATACATAGCTAAATCTCTGGACTCTAATACATTTAAACCACCGAATAATACAAAAGGTAAACTGTTAGATATTTTAATATTTTTTACTTCTATTGTTATATTATGCATAAATTTTATTAATTATAATAACTGACCAAAACTAAATCTTTCAAGATTATTATAATCATACCCAGTACCTATATTTTTAAATCCAATTTTTTTTAAAATACTTCTTACAAAAGAACCTTGTTGGTAAGAATGTTCTAATAGTAACCATCCATTATGTGCTAAAAAATTCTTTGATTGATAACAAATTAATTTTAAATACATTAATCCATCAGAACCAGCTAAAAGTGATGTTTTAGGTTCAAAGTATAATTCTGGTTGAACATTATACCAATCATTATTTTTCAAATACGGAGGATTACTAACAATTATATTATAATTATAAAATTTTATATTATTAAACCAATTACTAATAACAAAATTAATATTATACAATTTTAATTTCATAGCATTATATTTAGCTATGTTTAATGTTTTAATATAAAAATCAGTACTAGTAATTACCCATTTTGGTTTTTCTTTTGCTAAAGCTAAAGATATTACTCCACTACCAGTTCCTAAATCTAAAATTAACATTGTTTTATTAGATGATAAATTAAGAATATGTTCTATTAAACATTCTGTGTCTGATCTAGGAATCATTGTATTATAAGATACATAAATTTTCATAGACCAAAATTCGTGATATCCTAAAATATATGCTAATGGTTCTCTGTTAATTCTTCTACATATTAATTGCATTAATTTATTATATTGTTTATATGTTAATTTACTATCTTTTAACAAGATTAGTTTATTACGATTATTATTAGTTACCTCACTTAAAAGTATTTCAGCTTCTAATTTAGGATTATCTACACCAGCTAATAATAATTTATTACTAGCATATTTTAACCAATTAAAATAATTAATATTATTTATATTCATTTAAAATAAAAATTAACTAATGGCTGAATAATTAAATCTAATTTACCATTAAATATATCTTCTAAACAATATAAAGTTAAATTTATCCTATGATCTGTTACACGACGTTGTGGAAAATTATAAGTTCTTATTCTATCAGAACGATCTCCACTACCTAATAAAGTTCTTCTTGTAAGAACTTCTTTTTTTTGTTTTTCTTTTAATTTTAAATTATTTAATCTTGCTATTAAAACAGACATAGCTTTTGCTTTATTTTTATGCTGAGACCGTTCGTCTTGACATTCTACAGTTAAACCAGTTGGTATATGTGTTATTCTGATAGCAGAATTTGTAGTATTAACATGTTGTCCTCCTGCTCCAGAAGATCTAAAACTATCAATTCTTAAATCATTATTATTAATAGATATTTTTGATTCTTGTGCTACTGGTATAACAGCAACTGTACAAGTAGAAGTATGTATACGACCTTGTGATTCAGTAACAGGTACCCTTTGTACTCTGTGTCCTCCAGATTCAAACATTAAATAATCATAAGCGTATTCATCGTTTATTTTAATTATTATTTCCTTATAACCACCTAAATGATTATAATTAGTATTAATTATTTCTGTACGCCAATTTTTACTTTCACTGAATTGAATATACATATGTAATAAATCACTAGCAAATAACGAAGCTTCATTTCCTCCAGTACCAGCTCTAATTTCTAAAAAACAACCATATCTACTAATTCTTTCCTCTTTAGATAGAATATTAATAATTTTATTTTCTATTACTAATTTATTTTTATTGCATAATTGTAATTCCTCAGTAACTAAATCTTTTAACTCAATAACATTAGCTAATTTTCTAGTATTGTATATATTTTTATTTATATTTAACCATTGTTTGAAATATTTTACTATTTTTAGTAATTCATTATATTCTTTTGAGAGTCTTAAAAATAATTTTTTATTAGAAATAATATTTTTTTTGCTTAATAAAATTTCTACTTCATCAAAACGATGTTTTTTATTGTATAATACCGTTATTAGATTTTTATTCATAATTAAATTGTAATATTAATTTAAAATTAATACATGTAATTATCATGACTAACATATTGTTAAAATTGTAATTGATGATAAAATTACATTAGTATAATTAGTTTTAATTTTTTTAATTAAAGTAATATTATAATAACTATTATATAAACAAAATAAATAATGGATAAAAATTTTAAAAACTATTTTAGTAAATTATTAATTATTATATACTTAAGTTTGTTTAGTGCATGTAATAATGGTGTAAAGATAAATAATAATAATAGTTATAATCTAGATCATCAACAAAAATTATTATCAAATATTAAACATTATAAATTAAATGGAATAATTACTTACATATCAAAACAATACAATATTAATGCTAACTTTTATTGGCAACAAATTAATAAAAATAATTATAAGTTTATTCTAACTGATAAATTTAATACTGTTAAGTTATGTTTGAATGTTGTAGATAACACCACAAGATTAATTATAAATAATAGTTCTTTTTTTTATCAGCAATCGCCAGATCTAGTTATAAAAAAATTATTTAATATTGATGTACCTTTTAAATACTTAAATAATATAATTCTTGGTATAATTAATAATAATCAACAATTTACTTTGAACAAACATGGGTACTTAAATACAACTAAATTATGTGACAATAATAATATATGGAATATAATTTATAATAATTATCATTATTATCATAATAATACAATTATATTATCAAAATATATAGAATTGTATTGTAATGATGCTAATATAAAAATTAAAATTTACAATTGGATAATATAATAGAATGACTAATTATTATCTACCATCACCAGCTAAAATTAATTTATCATTACATATTGTAGGTCGTAAAAAAAATGGTTACTATAAATTACAAACAGTTGTACAATTTATTAACTATAATGATATAATTAATTTCACTTTAACTAAAAATAACATTATTAGTTTATCTAGTAATGTTAATAAAATAGTTTCACAGAATAATTTAATTATAAAAGCAATAAAATTATTAAAATATTTTTGTCTAAAAAATAAATGTAATAATAAGTATTTTGGAATACGTATTAAAATAAATAAATTTATTCCTATAGGTAGTGGATTAGGAGGTGCTTCATCTAATGTGGCTACAATACTATTAATTCTAAATAAAATTTGGCATTGCCATCTAACATTATTTGATCTGACAAAAATAGGGTTATTACTTGGTTCTGATGTGCCGTTATTTATTCATGGTCATACAGCTATAATTGAAGATATAGGAGATATAAATACTCCAGTTTCTTTAGAGGAGAAGTGGTATATAATTATAGTACCACCAATAGAAATTCCTACAAGATTAATATTTAGTTACATAAGTAATAATAATTATTCTAAAATTAAAACTCATAAAGAATTATTATCTGAAGAGCATTATAATGATTTTGAAAACATAGTAATTAAAAAATTTCCAATAATAAAAAAATATATACTATGGTTGTCACAATATGTTCCTGCTAGATTAACAGGAACGGGATCATGTATATTTGCTGAATGTGATAATCAAGAAACGGCTTATTCCATTTTGTTCAATAAACCTAGTGAGGTAAAAGGCTTTGTAGCCCAAAGTAAAAATATTTCACCATTGCATAACGTTCTTAAAAATAGAAAAATATTTAATTGTTAGTTACTTTATTTGGAATTTTGTATGTCTAATATAAAATTATTTTCTGGAAGTGCTACTGCACAATTAGCATATCATATTGCTGCTAACTTAAAATTAGATGTTAGTAATGCATTTATAGGACGTTTTAGTGATGGTGAAATTAATATACAAATTAATGAAAATGTTAGGGGAGATGATACTTTTATTATTCAATCTACATGTGCTCCGACAAATGATAATATTATGGAGTTAATTTTAATGATTGATGCTTTAAAAAGGGCTTCTGCTAGAAGAATTACTGCTGTAATACCATATTTTGGTTATGCTAGACAAGATAGAAGAGTTAGATCATCTAGAGTACCAATTACTGCTAAAGTTATTGCTGATTTTTTATCTAGTGTTGGTGTAGATCGTATTCTTACTGTTGATTTACATACTGAACAAATACAAGGATTTTTTACAGTTCCTGTTGATAATGTTTTCGGGAGTATTGTGTTAATTGATGATATACGTAAAAAAACATTATATAATCCAATTATTGTGTCTCCAGATATTGGTGGAGTTGTTCGTGCTCGTGCTATAGCTAAATTACTTAACGATATTGATATTGCTATTATTGACAAAAGAAGATCAAAATCTAATATAGCTCAAGTTATGAATGTTATTGGTGATGTTTCTTATCGTGATTGTTTAATAATTGATGATATGGTTGATACTGCTAGTACTATATGTGAAGCTGCTAATATTTTAAAAAAACATCTAGCTAAAAGAATATTTGTATATGCTACACATCCAGTATTTTCTGGTAATGCTTATCATAATATTAAAAATTCTGTAATTGATGAATTAATTGTATGTGATACAATACCATTAACATCAACAATAAAATTATTGTCTAATATTAAAACATTAACTTTAGCTAATATGTTAGCAGAGGCAATCCGACGTATTAATAATGAAGAATCAATATCAGAGATGTTTAAAATAAAATGATTAAACTAATTATTGGATTATCAAACTATGGATCATTGTATAATAATAACAGACATAATGTTGGAGCTAAATTTATTTATACTATTGCTAAATATAATAACTTAATTTTTAGGAAAGATATAAAATTATTTAGTTGTATTAGTAAATTTAAAATAGATAATTTTAATATATATTTATTATTACCAATGACATATATTAATATGAATAGTCAATCATTATTTGCTGTAGCTAATTTTTATAATATTAAGATAAATGAGATTTTAATTGTTCATGATGAGTTAGATCTACCACTTGGTAAAATAAAATTTAAAAAAAAAATAAATAATATTAGTCATAACGGTATAAAAAACATTGTGTTAACTTTTAATAATAAAAATTTTTACAGAATAAAAATTGGTATTGGACATCCAGGAAATAAGAATAAAGTAATTAATTTTTTACTATCTAATATGTCTACTAAAGAACTAAAAATAATAGGATATACTTTTAATTCAATAATTAAAAATATTAGACATATTATTTATTTAGACGAATATAATATTAGTAAATTAATTTTTAAACACAATCAATTAATTCAATTAATTAAGAGTAATATTAACTAAATTTTTTTAATGAATATTAAAT
The DNA here is from genome assembly GCA_025728535.1 of Candidatus Lightella neohaematopini. Taxonomy (GTDB): domain Bacteria; phylum Pseudomonadota; class Gammaproteobacteria; order Enterobacterales; family Enterobacteriaceae; genus Lightella; species Lightella neohaematopini_D. The sequence goes on along the minus strand of JAOBJO010000003.1, from coordinate 1,814 downwards.
GTGGTATTATAGGATTACCTAATGTTGGTAAGTCAACTTTATTTAGTTTATTAACTAATAATCAAGTTAAAATAGATAATTATCCATTTTGTACAATTAATCCCAATATAGGAACTGTAAATGTATATGATTCTCGTTTATATAAAATAGCTAGCATCGTTAATGTACATGACATAGTATTTTCTAAAATTCAATTAATTGATACTGCTGGTTTAATTAAGAATGCTGCTAATGGTATTGGTTTAGGGGTAAAAATATTAGAGCAATTAAATAAAGTTGATATTATTTATCATGTAGTACGTAATTTTAAAAAAGATAATATTCACCATATGTACAATAGAATTTGTCCAATAGATGATATTAATATAATTAATACAGAATTAATTCTTTATGATTTAATAAAATGTGAAAATCTATTAAATAGACTAAGATGTAATATTTTTAACAAAGATACTATAATAATTTATGAAAAATTAATTTCTTATCTAAGTAACAATAAAATGTTAAGAACACTAAAATTTAATGACAAAGAAAAAAATATTATTAATAGTTTAAATTTTATTACTTTAAAACCAATAATTTATATTTTTAATTGTGATGATGAAGTTAGTAGTATAAGAGGTGTAGAAAATATTATTGGTTATGATAAGAACATAATAATAATGAATATTAACTTTCTAAAAGAAAAAAATATTAATAATATAATTAAACAATCTATAATTGATAAAGTAAATTTTAAAACATACAATACGCTACTAAATAAATATAACACAATAAAATTATTAATAATAACAACAACTTTATTAAATATGATTACTTTTTTTACATTTAATAAAAAAGAAGTAAGATCTTGGATTATAAAAAATGGTACTACTGCACTAATAGCTTCTAATAAGATACATTCTGATATTTGTAGCGGTTTTATAAAAGTACAAGTAATAAATTATAATAAATTTATACTAATTGATAGTCAGTCACAAGAATTAATAAAAAATATACCATACATATTTTATAATAAATTTTATCGTATAATTGATGGAGATATACTAAAATTTATTTTCCGTTAATTTTTATAAAACTATTTGGTCATTTAATAAATACTAAATGATTTTAACAAGAAGTTAAATACTATTATATTAGTAAAATAAAATTTAGAATATATACCATATTGTATTATTTTATGATTGGGTTGGTGAACACTAATTTAGATAAAGTTAAAAAAAATTATTTAATATAATAAGTTGATTTAAAGAACTAAAAAAAAGTAGGTTTTTAGTACTAATAACAAAACACAAAATTAAATATTAGTTATAACACATAAGGCCAATAAAATAAATAATTCTAATCATTAATATATATTCGTACACTAAGAAAAAACTTTAAAAAAGTAAATTATTATTATTTATTATCTAGGTATTATTCCAACAATACTATCAATTACTCCATTAGTTGTTTTAAATATAATCTAACTATATATCATCTTATATTTTGCTAAAATATAATCTTATATATTCCTTATACCTCAACATACTACTATTTAATTAAGGCTAACTATTTTATTAAAGCATAACCTAATAAACAAAATACAAAAACTAATTTCGATAAAATAACAAATTTATTAATAAAAGATTAAACCTGATAACTTCCTACTCTCACATAGAATTACTCTACACTACCATCGGCACCACAACATTTAACTTCTGAGTTCGGTATGGATTCAGGTTGGTCTATTGCGTTATTATTATCAGGTTTTTCTTTATAAAACAACTTAGGTGTTATAAGGTTAAATTCTCACGGGTAATTAGTATCAGTTA
>JAOBJO010000002.1 GCA_025728535.1 Candidatus Lightella neohaematopini | reverse complement strand
GTACACTGTTTTTTTATTATGTCAAGTTGATTTGTAGTAAAAAATAGTTAGGTTTATAATTTTATTTAAATTGAAATAATAAGATTATCAAGATAATATTATTATCTTATATTAAATATTATTAATTTAACATTATGCGTATTAGTAAATATCCAATTTTTACAAGTAAAAATAATTTTTCTAATATAGATAGTATTAGTTATAAACTAATGCTACGTTCTGGTATGATACGTAAGTCATCAAAAGGAATTTATATTTGGTTACCTATTGGTGTACGTATTTTAAATAAAGTAGTGTACATAATTAAAAAGTATATGAATAGTATAGGTGCTATAGAATTAATTATGCCAATAATACAACCGGAATGTTTATGGCAAAAAAGTGGTAGATTAAAAATAAATAATTTAGAAATAATGTCTGTTATTGATCGTAAACAAATAAAATATATTTTAGGACCAACTAATGAAGAAATGATATTAAATTTAGTTCATAATGAAATTCACTCTTGTAAAGATTTACCAATAATCTTTTATCAAATACAATATAAATTCCGTGACGAAACAAGACCATGTTTTGGAGTAATACGTTCTAGAGAATTTATTATGAAAGATGCTTATTCATTTCATTTTAGTAAATTTTCATTACAAGAAACATATAAAAAGATTTTTTATTTATATAAAAAAATATTTAATTGTATGAAAATTAATTTTTCTGTCATCAGAGCAGATAATGGATTTATTGGAGGAGATATATCTCATGAATTTTATGCTAGTAGAATTAACAATAATACTAAAATTAGTAAATTTTCTAAAAATTATAAAGAATTAAAATTAGTAAAAGTATTAGATATTAATTCTGTAGATGAATTATCAGATAAATTACAAGTATCTATAAATAATATTATTAAGGTAATTATTATATGGAATGATAATTTATCAAAATATAATAATTCATTATTAGCTTTAGCTATTAGAGCTGATAAAAAACTAAATTTTTCTTGTGTTAGTAATACATTAAGTTTAAAATTACCAATTAAATTAGCTACTAAAAATGATATTAAAAAAATATTAAAAATTAATAATAATATTATTGGTATATTAAATTTAACAATACCAATAGTTATTGATTGTGATGTTGCTAATATGGTAAATTTTGTTACTAGCACGAATGTAAATAATGAATATTTAATAAATGCCAATTGGGGTAAAGATTTAATTTTGCCTGAAATAAAAAACTTATGTGGTAAAAATGATAAACAAACTATTGTAGATAATGGAATAGAAATTGCTCACATTTTCCAACTAGGAACAAAATACTCTCATTCTATGAAAACTTATATAAAAAAAGATAAAAATAGAACAGAATTAATTATGGGATGTTATGGTATAGGAATAACCAGATTAATCGCAGCTATTATTGAACAAAATAATGATCAGTATGGTATAAAATGGCCATCTATAATAGCACCATTTAGTGTAGCTTTATTACCAATTCATTTCCATTCTTCAATAGAAGTAAGAGATAAAACGGAATATATTTATAAAAAATTATTAGATCATAAAATAGATACACTTCTTTATGATCGTAAAGAATATTTTAGTGTTATGTTACATGATGTAGAATTATTAGGCATACCTAATATATTAATTATTAGTAAAAATAATTTAAGTAATGGGATAATAGAGTTTAAAGATCGTATAAATAATATTATTACTCCAGTTAACAGTAACTACATAATGGATTTTTTATTGAAAAAAGTAAAAAATGTTATTTAGTAAAGATATTTATTTTTATTAAACCAGTATAAATACCAACAATTATAGTTGTTAACTAACATACCGTGTGTGGTAACAAAATATCCTATTGCTGCAATTAATTTATTATTATAAAATAATATTGGTATAATTTTTCTTTGCCATGGAGGAACTAATAACATTTTCCAAATTTTTTTCAAAGTAGTATGATGTTTAGCATACATTAATTTTACTAGTGTACTACCATTCAAATTAAAACGTATTGATACAGTATCTGTTACAGCTGGTGCTCTTACAATAGAAATTAATTTTTTATTACTAATATTATTTATTGTTAGTAATAAAATTTCTCCTAAATCTAGAGGTAATAAAATTTTTTTGTAATTGCTAGTCGATATAAATATAGTAGTTCTACTACATAAATCTTTATATTGATGATTTAATTTGTGTATGTACAAACGATTTTTAAATTTCTGTATTATAAAATTATTTATATGACATTTAGCTAGTGAATCATTTCTGGTTAAAACTACTTCATTCCATATTATATTTAATTTTTTATAAGAGCATGATATAAATATTTTTTTTATTAACCAACAACGTAAAATTGCCAAACAATAATTTATATTCATATTAATTATATGATTTATGATTAATGATCCATCATGAAATAACATACCAGAAATTATATTATTTAATAATGTGTTAGTTAATTGCTCTTGATTAGCACATAAATAAGTACTTAAAGTAACATTTTGACAAAAATTACTCCATCTTTTCTGTAATAGTGGAATAACACCATTCCTTAAAAAATTACGATCTAATACATTATCATAATTACTGTAATCATTAATCCAATTTAATTTATTTTGACTAGCATAAGATAATAACATTACCTTTGAACAATTTAACAATGGCCTTAATAATCTACTATGGTAAAATGGTTGATTTATTGACATTGCAGATAAACCTCTAGGACCACTACCTCGTTTTAGTGCTAAAAAAAATGTTTCTACTTGATCATTCTGATGATGTGCAGTAATTAATACCTCATTATGTCTTATAATTTTTAATAATTTTTTATATCTTTGATTACGTGCATTTTGTTCGAAATTACCTTTGTTAACTTTAATAATATCATATAAAAATAACACATCACGTTGCTTACATTCGTAAGTACAATGATCTAACCATTGATTAGATAAATTATTTTGTTGATGATCAATATAACAAGCCCTTAAAAATATATTATTATACTTATTACGTAATGTTGTAATTATATCTAACAGAACTGTAGAATCTAAGCCACCACTAAAAGATAATAATAAATACTTATACGGATTAATACATTGTATTACTTGCTCTTGTAAATATTTTGTATAATCTTTATTAATCATTTTATTTATGTACTTAATTCATAATTATAACTAATTAATTTATGATAACGATTATTTATTAATTGTCTCTTATTTAATAATTTTAACTTGTTTAAATCTATTAATAATTGTTTTTTTATATTCATTGCAGTTAATTGCAAATTTTTATGAGCTCCACCTAAAGGTTCATTAATAATGTTATCAATTAATTTTAATCTCTTTAAATTTATTGCGGTTATATTCATCGATTTAATTGATGATAATACTTTGTTACTATCTTTCCATAATAATGCAGCACATCCTTCTGGAGATATAACCGAATAAATACTATATTGTAACATATTAATTTTGTCACCTACTCCAATAGCTAAAGCACCTCCAGAACCACCTTCACCTATTATAATACATATTATTGGCACACCAAGATGAGACATTTCTAATAAATTTTTTGCTATTGCTTGTGCTTGTCCTCGTTCCTCAGCTTCTATACCAGGATAAGCTCCAGGAGTATCAATAAAAGTAATTATTGGAATATTAAAATTATTAGCCATTTTCATTAATCTAAGAGCTTTACGATAACCTTCTGGTGAAGGCATACCAAAATTATGTTTAATTTTATCTTTAATATTACGACCTTTTTCATGACCTATAATCATTACCGGAGATGAATCTAAACGAGCAATACCTCCTATAATAGCTTTATCATCAGAAAACATACGATCACCAGATAGTTCATCAAAATCAGTAAAGATAGTATTAATATAGTCTATAGTATGTGGTCTTAATGGATGTCTTGCTAATTGTACTATTTGCCACTTATTAAGATTAGAAAATATTTTGTTAGTTAATTCAATACTTTTATTTTTTAATTTATTAATTTCATTAGATAAATTAACATCATTTACTTTTATTTTATTATTACTAAGTGTTAGTAAATTAATTTTTTCTTCTAATTCTATAATCGGTTGTTCAAAATCAAGATATTCTAAATTCATAATATTTATTATATTTAAATTATTAACATAACTAATCAGTTAAATGTGTAAACATATCAATTTGATATTTTAAATAATTACCACATTGTTTAGATTTATCTATAATACTATCAATGTAATTCTCATTAAATTTACTATTTATTTTTAGTAAACGAAATACATTAGATTTTACTAATTGTTTGATTATTGACCTATTAACTAATCTAGTATCAACTCGAGAACAAAAATCTAATAAATCTTTAAATTTTCTTTTACCACGTTTTTTTATAATTTCCTTAGCTATATTTAATCCTAAACCGTTAATCATACCTAAACCACATATAATGGTATTACCATAAACATAACAATGATATTGACTATAATTAATTTCTGGTAACATAACTTGTATATTCATACGAGTACATTCTTTAATTAAAGAAGATATTTTTTTTTGATTATTCATATTATTTGTCATTACAGAAGATAAAAATTCTGCTGGGTAATTAGCTTTTAACCACAACGTATAATAAGATAATAACGCATACGCAGTAGAATGAGACTTATTAAATCCATAATGAACAAATTTCTCCAAAAAATAAAATATTTTAGTAGCTAAATGTTCATCAACATTATTATTTTTTGCACTATTAATAAATAATAATTTTTGTTTGTTCATTTCCGTAAAATTCTTTTTACTAATTACTTGACGTAATATATCAGCATTAACAAAACTATAATTAGCTAATACTTGTGCTATTTGTATAACTTGTTCTTGATATAAAATAATACCATAAGTAGATTTTAAAATTGGTTTTAATAAATCATGTTGCCAATTAATATCAGGATAGTAAACTTTTTCTATACCATGTTTACGGTTAATAAAATTATCTACCATACCGGATTGTAATGGTCCAGGACGAAATAGAGCTATTAATGCAATAATATCTTCGAAAGAATCTGGTTTTAATCTCTTTATTAAATCCTGCATACCTCTGGATTCTAATTGAAAAACTGCATTAGTATTTATTTTATTTAATAAAATAAAACTATTTTTGTCATTTAATTTAATACTAGATAAATTAATATTACTTAAACCTAATTTTTTTTGCTTTTTATTAATCATAGTTACAGTATGATCAATAACTGTTAAAGTTCTTAAACCTAAGAAATCAAATTTTACTAAGCCAATTTTAACTATATCAGTTTTATCTAATTGTATTGCTGCATAATTACTTTTATCATCAAAATACAAAGGAGCAAAATTAATAATTTTACTTGGCGCAATAACAATTCCACCAGCATGTCTACTAACATTACGAATGATTCCTTCTAATTTAAGAGACATGTTTAATATAATTTTTACATCTTCATTGCAATTAAATAATTGTGTTAATTTAGGTTCAATCAAAAGTGCTTTTTTGATAGTAATACCAAAATCAATAGGAATTAATCTAGCAATTTTATCTACAAAATTATAATGATATCCAAGAACACGACCAACATCTCTAATAACTGCTTTAGCAGTGAGAGTACCAAAAGTAATAATTTGTGCTACATTATCTACACCATACTTACTAACAACATAATTAATTACCAAATCTCGTTTTTCCATACAAAAATCAATATCTAAGTCAGGCATAGATAATCTTTCCATATTTAAAAATCTTTCAAAAATTAAACCAAATACTAATGGATCTAATTCAGTAATATTTAATACATAGGCTACTAATGATCCAGCACCAGATCCACGTCCTGGACCAACAGGTATATTATTACTTTTTGCCCAATTAATAAATTCTGATACTATTAAAAAATAATTAGTAAATCCAGTTTTAATAATAGTTTGTAATTCTAAATTTAATCTTTGATAATAAGTAATCCATTTCTTATTTCTTATAGTTTTACTAGTAAAACTATTTTTTAATCTATTTATTAGTCCCCGTTTAGTAATTTTTATTAAATATCTTTCAGCAGTATAGTCTTTAGGTACATCAAATTTCGGTAATAAATACTTTCCTAATGTAATAGTTATATTACATCTTTTAGCTAATTCAACACTATTAGTTAGTGATTCTGGTATGTCATTAAATAATGTACACATGTCCTTCTCATTTTTCATATATTGTTCTTTACTATAAGAAAAAAATAAATTTTTATTACCGTTTATATAACTACCATTATTAATAGCTACTCTAACTTTATGTGCTTCAAAATCATTTCTTTCCAAGAATCTAACATTATTAGTTGCTAATAATGGTAAATCTTGCACTATAGATAAATTAACAACTTTATTTAAATATTCATTTTCTAACTCACAACCATTACGTGTAATTTCTAAATAAAAGTTATTTTTAAAATAAGTTTTATAAAATGAAATATAATATTTTAGTTTACTATTTTGATCATATAATAAACATTGTCCTATGTCACCGAATTGTGCTCCAGATAAAATAATTAATCCAGAATTATAATTTTTTAACCAATCACGATAAATAAAGACATTAGAAGTATTTATTTTATGTTTGTGTGCTTTAGATATTAAATAAATTAAATTATTATAACCAATACTATTCATTACTAATATTGTAATTGCATACGATTGATAACTATTAATATAGTCTTTAATAATAAAATCAGCACCAATAATTGGTTTTATACCAAAATTATGAGCAATATTATAAAACTTAATTACACCATATAAATTAGTAAAATCGGTAATTGCTAATGCTGGCATATTAAATTTTACTGCTTGATTTACTAATTGATTAATACTAGATAATCCATCTATTATTGAATATTCACTTCTTACATGTAAGTGTATAAATTTAGGTAACATAATAATTAATAAACTATATATGTATATTAATATTTTGTAATATTATTTTTGTTGCTTGCTCACTAGCATTGAAATTTATTTTTTTATGTAAATTAACAAAAGTATTTTTAATTTTACGCTGATAATCTTTATTCAAAATAATTTTAATTATTTCAGATGCTAATAATTCTGGATCAAGATTATTTTGTATATATTCATTAACTATATATTTATTAGCTAATAGATTAGGTAATGATATCCATTTAATACGAACTAATATTTTTGCAATAATAAAATCCAATAATGGAATACGATAACCAACTACCATTGGACATTTAGCTATCATACATTCTAATGTTGCTGTACCTGAAGCTAATAAAGCTATATCAGAAGCTACCATAATTGGATAAGCTGAATAATTTATTATTTTTATATTAATATTTGGAATAATACTATTTTTAATTTTAGTAAATTGATTAATACGATCCTGATTATTTAATGGCACAATAATATTTAAATTAGGAAACACTTTCTTTAAAATTAATATACATTTAAGAAAACTAATGCTTATCATATCTATTTCTATTTTACGACTACCTGGTAGTACTACCAAACACAAACTATTACTTTGTATATTTAGTTTCTTTCTCATTAATATTTTATTTGGATAAAGTGGTAAATTTTCTGCTATTGGATGACCGATAAATTTATAATTAACATTATAATATTCATAAAATTTCTTTTCAAACGGAAATGTAATAAGTACATTATTAGTAGCATATTTTAATTTTTTAATTCTTTTTCTACGCCAAGCCCAAATTGACGGGCTGACGTAATGAATAGTATAAATACCATATTTTTTTAATTTAGTTTCTAAAAAAATATTTATTTCTGGACTATCTATACCAATAAAAATACTAATATTAGCATTTATTAATCTATTTAGAGTATTATATTTAATAAACCTAATTCTTGATAAATTAGGAATTACATTTGTAATACCAAATAACATTAATTCATTAATATTAAACCAAGTTTTCATTCCTTCTAATTGCATAAGTGGCCCAGCAATACCAACAAAATTAACATTACATAAATATTTTCTTATATTTTTTATTAATTTAGCACCTATTAAATCACCAGAAAATTCACCAACCACTAAACCAATATTAATTAATCTCATCATAATAAAATACTATCGTATAATACCTCTTTTTGAACGAGATAAAAAATCTAAAAAAATAGTTATTACCGGATTATGTTTTGCTAATTTAGTTAATTCTAATTTAGCTTTTTTTATAGTATTACCGTTTCTATATATAATTTTATATGCTGTATTAATAGCATGTAATTCATAATTAGCAAAACCATATTTTTTTAAACCTCTTGTATTTAAACCAAAGGGGATAGCATGATTACCATGAGCTACAATACAAGGTGGCACATCTTGTGCTACTCCAGAGCAACCTCCAATCATAACATAAGCTCCAATAATACAAAATTGATGTATTGCTGTCATACCACCAATAACAGTATAATCATCAATTGATACGTGTCCTCCTAAAGTAGCATTATTAGCCATAATACAATGGTTACCAATAATACAATCATGGGCAATATGAGTATTACCCATTAATAAATTATCATTACCAATTTTAGTAACTTCTCGACCTTGTCGAGTACCTCTATGAATAGTAACATTCTCTCTAATCATATTACGATCACCAATCTCTACTCTAGTAGGTTCACTATTATACTTTAAATCTTGATTTACTTCACCCAAAATAGCAAAAGCATAAATTTTATTATCCTCACCAATATTTGTTATACCATTTACTACAACATGTGATTTTAATGTAGTTCTTGCTCCTATACATACCTGTGATCCTATAAAACAGAATGGACCAATATATACATTAGCATGAATAATAGCTCCCTTTTCTACAATAGAACTAGGGTGTATAAAAGAAGATTGATCAATCATCTTATTTTTAAATATCCTTTCTACGAGCACACATCATAGCAGCTTTACAAACTAATATATTATCTACTTTAACAATGCCATTAAATTTAGCTACTCCATTACGTTCTTTAATAAAAGTTACTTCAATAATCATCCGATCACCTGGCTGTACTGGTTTTTTAAACCTAGCATAATTAACAGCAGCAAAATAATATAATTCTCCTGGTGCTAATTTACTAACACTCTTAAAAGCTAAAATACCAGTTGCTTGAGCTATAGCTTCTAAAATTAATACTCCAGGAAATATTGGTTTTCCTGGAAAATGACCCTGAAAAAATGGTTCATTAAAAGAAACATTTTTTATTGCACGCAAAAATTTACCATGTTCAAAATGTAACACATGATCTATTAACAAAAATGGAAATCGATGCGGTAATAATTCTAATATTTCTTTGATATCTAAAGAATGATTATTAATATTCAAAAAATAATTCCTGTTAATACCTTAACATAAATAAATTAGTATATATTTAAATAACTAAAAATATAAAATTTTATCTATTTGTTAATATTTTGTTCAATAATTTTTATACGTTCATTAATCTTACTAATATTCATAGTTAATATTGCTGTCTTACGCCATTTTTTATTTTGTTGTATTGGAATTCCAGAAGAATATGTTCCAGATTTTTTAATTGAGCGTATTACCATACTCATACCTGTAATGTTAACCCGATCACAAATACTAATATGACCATTAATAACAGTCGCACCTCCAATCAAACAATTATTTCCTATATGTGAACTACCTGCAATTATTACTCCTCCAGCAATAGCTGTATATTCACCTATTACAACATTGTGTGCTATTTGACATAAATTATCTATAATAACTCCGTTATTAATAACGGTATCATCTAATGTTCCCCTGTCTATGGTAGTACATGATCCAATTTCTACGTAATCTTTAATAATTACTCTTCCTAAATGTGGTATCTTTAACCATTGTTTTTTATTTTTAATGTAACCAAATCCATCTGATCCAATTACAGTACCAGATTGAATAATACAATTACTACCAATTATGGTATTATAATGAACAGTGACATTATTAAATAATCTAGTATTATCTGTAATATTTACATTTTTGCCAATAAAACAATTTGATCCAATAGTAACATTATTCCCTAACTTTACATTCTCTTCTATTGTTACATTATCACCAATATTTACATTCTTTCCTAAAGAAATATAGTTTTTCTTTGTATTTTTTTTAATACTATTATATGATGCATTGTATATTGTTTTTGCAAATAAAACATAAGCAAAATAAGGATCGTCTACTACTAATGAAGTAATTCTACAGAATGGTATATTTTCTCTATCAATAATAATTGCTGATGCTTTACAATTAGGTAATAAGAAACGTAATTTCTTATTAGCAAGGAAAGTAATGTAGTGTTTTTTTGTGTTGTAAATAGAAGTAATACCGTGAATTACTATATTAGTGTCACCAAATAATTCAGCGTTTAATTGTTTTGCTAAATCAGTTATTTTAATAGTAAACATAACTATATTACCTAATTAATTGTAATACCTCATTAGTAATATCTTTAATTTTATTAGAATATATAACGTTGCCTGAATCTAGTACTATATCATAACCGTACTTTACAGCAATATTTTTTACTGTATTTTGAATTACTATTAAAATTTTATCTCGTTCTTCTGTTTGCCTACGACGATTATGTTGTTCAAATTCTTGTGCTTTATTAGAAAAATTTTCTCGTTGTTTAATTAATAAATTTTCTAATTCATTACGTTCATTAATTTTCATCTTAGATCCATAACGTTGTAAATATTGTATTTTATTTTGTATTTCATGTTCCATTAATTGTAATTCATTTGCCTCATTTTCAAATTCACTTTCTAATTTTTTTGCAATTTCTATTCTTTTTGGATATTGTTGAAAAATATTATTAATATTAACTATTGCAATTTTATTACAAGCTAGTATTCTAAGTGGTATTAGAATAGTAATTACTATAATCACATTAAATAATTTATTAAACATAAATATGTATCCCCAATTCTATAAATATTAAAAAATTAGTAGTTTTTAATAAAGTCTGCTAAAATTAAATTGTAACTTTTCTATCTTATCATTAGTATATTTTTTTATAGGATAAGCATAAGAAAATGATATTGGTCCAAATGGAGAAATAACTTTTATAGATATGCCATTGGATAACCTAAAATCTTTGTCCGTAAAATTTAACATACTATTTTTATTCCAAACATTACCTATATCAACAAATAATGATATACGTGCTGTTTTTATATACTGTTTAAGCAATGGTAATATTAATTCAGTGTTTGTTAAAGCAATGACATTACCTTTATTATTATTATTAGATGATGTCAATATACACTTATTATAAGTATTAGTATGATAACAATTATAATATATATTGTTTTTTCCTAAAAAGTTGTACTTAAAACCTCTAATAAAATTATTATTATCTATATAATAATCGTCATAAAATGGTGTTGGTTTATTACTAAAATTACCTAAGTAACCAATACGTATATGTGAAGATAGAATAAATTTTTTTCTTTTATAAAAAGATATAAATTTGTTAATATTTAATACGATATTGTAAAAACTATTTTTAGAATTTAAAATGGTAAACTTATTCATTATATTAATTAATGTTCCATTATCATGAAAGTAATTATTTTTATTAAAGGTATTATAAATCCAATTAATTGTTAATAATATGTCATTAATTTTAAAATTATTTTCTATGTAATTACTAATATTTGGATAAATATCAATGCTATTTAAATAAAAAATTGTTGATAGTTGGGATCTTATGTTATACATAGTATTATGGATACTTTCTAATCCAATATTTAAGTTATTATTATAATTAATTGGTATATTAAAATCTATTCTTACACCATATTTATTAAGATTAATATTTTGAATATATTTTTGTTTATTAAACAACTCAAAAAATAGCCTTCCTTGTATATTAACTTTATTTAAAGTTAAAAATGGGTTAACAGTAAATATTTCAAAATAATTATGATAACTATTTTTTGACTCTATAATATTTATTCTATTACCATATCCTAATAAATTATTTTTTGTTAAATTTAATTTTAAGTTTATATCATTACTAAAGTTAAAATTAATATTAGTTTTGATTTTATTAAAATTATATTCTTTTAACTTGTATATTAAGTCAACAAAATTATTTTTTTTATTAATATAAACTATTTTTACTTTTATTTTTTCAAAAAATCCTAAGTTTTTTATTTTCAAAATATCATGTTTAATTAGATTCTTATTAAAGAATGAATTTTCAGTTTGACATATTTCACGTCTTATTACATAGTCTTTGGTATAATTATTACCATAAAAATGTATGTACCTAACGTAATAACGTTTACCACTATTAATATTAGCATATACTATTACTAGCTTGTTTAAATGATCAATATGTATTTTATAATTAATTTTGACTTTAGCAAATCCGTATTGATTAAATAAATGACTAATATTATTTTTTAATTTTATTAAACTATAAATATTATATATTGTATTTAATGTAATATAATTTGTGTTATTAGATATACAAGGTACATTATAATTTATAATTAAACTAGTTATTTTATACTGTTGTCCTTCATGTATTTTTATAGTTATATAAATATCTTTTTTATCTTTGGATATAGTAATATGAATGTGTTCTATATAGAATTTTATGTAACCATTACTAAAGTAAAATATAGTTAACTTTTTTATGTATTGTTTTAACTTACATTCCGTAAATTCAGTACCGTTAATATTATTTATTAATTTTAATTTACTTGCATATATAAACGGATAAATTAAAGTTTTATAGCTAAAATTATAATTACCAATAATATTAATTCGTTTAATTTTTGTTGTTATACCTTCAAAAATATTAATAATAATTATAATTTGATTATTATATGTTATTTTTTTTAAAATTTTAATTTTATTATTGTATTTACCAATACTAATGTATAGTTTTTTTATCATACATATAAATTTTTTAATATTAAAATCATTATAAAATTCACCAATTTTAATATTATTAAATTTTAATAAATTTAATATTGCTAGTTTACTGATATAATTATTACCATAAAATGTTACATTAGATATTATTGGTCTTTCTATAACTTTAATAATTAATGTTTTTTTATCTAAAAAAACTTGTATACTATTAAAATAACCAAGATTAAATAATGATCTAATAGTTTTGTTAATATCTGTACAAGATACTAATTTACTATTTATTGGTATATTCCTAAATATAGAATTAACATCTACATGTTTTAGTCCTTTTATTAAAATATGTTGTATACTAATTTTTTCTATACTATTAACAGGTTGATAAATAAACACAGAAAATGAAAAGATTATTTTGATTATCAGATTATTTAGTATTTTGGACATAACAAAATTTTTTTGTTAAAATTAACTAACTAAAATAATTATTTAGAATATTAATAACTTTAATTAATTTTTTTATGTATTATTAATAATACTTACCAAATAGATAATTTTTATAAATTATCCATAAAATTATAAAAATATTAAATAAATATTATTAATAAAAATGTAAATATAGGTATAGATATAGAAAAACTATCTATTCTATCTAAAATACCACCATGACCTGGTAATATATTACCACTATCTTTCAGATTAGCTAATCTTTTCAACATACTTTCAATTAAATCACCTATTATCGATAATAATAAAGATATAATTGAACTTATCATTAAAAATAATTTATTATAATTAAACATCATATTTATTAATGTAAATGATATTATTACCGATAATATTAATCCAATAATAAAACCTTCCCAAGTTTTATTAGGAGAAATAATAGGTATTATTTTTTTATTACCAAAATAACTACCACACAGAAACGATATTGAGTCAATAGAAGATATAATTAGTAGTAAATATAATAATAATGCATTCTTGAACAAACCAATATTATAATAATACAAATATATAATCATAATATCATATAATAATGGTACTATAGTAAATATGCCAAATAATGACTTTATTATCTTCGAATTATACCATATTTTTACTGATTTACTATAGGTTAATAGTAAATAAGTAGCTATTAACCACCAAATTACTGGTATAGATGTTAAAAATAATATTAGAATTTTCTTACACAATATTCTTATATTAATAATTAAAAATATTAGTATACTTAAAATAATATCATTAA
Organism: Candidatus Lightella neohaematopini; assembly: GCA_025728535.1. Taxonomy (GTDB): domain Bacteria; phylum Pseudomonadota; class Gammaproteobacteria; order Enterobacterales; family Enterobacteriaceae; genus Lightella; species Lightella neohaematopini_D. The sequence goes on along the minus strand of JAOBJO010000002.1, from coordinate 95,908 downwards.
TAGTTAATAGTAATAATTGGTGAAAAATATTATCCAGATTAGATATTTTACTCCATTCCCATGAACCAACAGTACAAATAACAAATAATGTTAAAATAAAAATATACTTATGAGATTCGAAAATTAACAAATTTACCCCAATAATCATTACTATAGAAGTAAATATTCTTTTTATTAACAATTAATTCTGTCCATTATTATCAATTTTACTTATTAGTACCGAATCGTCTATTTCTTTGAGAAAAGAATTTTATAGCGTTAAAAAATACATTATCATTAAAATCTGGCCACAACACATCAGTAAAAAATAATTCTGAATATGCTATTTGCCATAATAAAAAATTACTAATTCTATATTCACCTCCTGTACGTATTACTAAATCTACAGGATCTAAATCATTCATGGATATGACTTGACATAAAGTTTGTTCATTTATTTGATTTGGATTAATTAATCCTTTTTGTACTTTATTAATAATCTTTTTTATACCTTGAATTATATCCCATCTACCACCATAATTTATAGCAATATTTAAATTTAACCCATGATTATTTTTAGTTAACTCTTCTGAATTAAAAATGAGCCTTTTTAAGGACTTTTCAAATTTAGATGTGTCACCAATAATCTTTAATCTAACTTTTTTGTTATGTAAATTATATATTCCGTTTTTTAGGGAATACTGAAATAATTCCATCAACGATTTTACTTCTGATATTGATCTATTCCAATTTTCACTACTAAAAGCATATAATGTTAGCGTATTAAGATTATTTTTTATTGCAAACTCTATAGCACGCCCAGCTGATCGTACTCCTTCTTGATGCCCAAAAATACTTAATTTACCTTTAATTTTTGCCCAACGTCTATTACCGTCCATAATAATAGCAATATGTTTTGGTATATTTATATTAGATAATAACAAATTATTTTCTCATTAATATTAATTAGATATCTAATTTACACTTACTATTTACCGAATTTAGTAAATATTATTTTTTTAGTAAATCTTTTTACTATTTTATATATATATATAACTTCTTGTACATCTTTAGGTTCTAAAAAATTTAATTTCTCCAATACTAATTTATTAATAATTATTATATCGGTAAATTTTATTAATTTATTAATAAAAGCATATACTGCTACTTCATTAGCTGCATTTAATATAATAACAGATGACTGATTTGTGTTATTAGCTTCAATAGCTAATTTTAAACAAGGATATCTATTAAAATTAATACTTTCAAAATTTATTTTATTCAAGTTATGTAAATCAAGTAATCTTAATTTTGAAGTAACAGAATTTGGGTAATACATAGCATAAGAAATATATATTTTCATATCAGGATAACTAAGTTGTGCAGATATATGACCATTGTTATAACATATCATAGAATGAATAATAGATTGTGGATGAATTAATAATTCTATTTGTTTATCATTCGCATTAAATAAATATCGTGCTGCAATGTATTCAAATCCTTTATTTATCATAGTGGCTGAATCTACAGAAATTTTTTTTCCCATTTTCCAATTTGGATGATTGTATGCTTGTTCTGGGGTAATATAATTTAAATTACTTTTTTTAATTTTTCTAAATGGACCACCAGAACCAGTAATAATAATTTTTGATATATTAAAATCTTTTAAATTATTTCTGCCTAAATTTTTTTGAAATTTTATTGGTAAACTTTGGAAAATAGAACTATGTTCACTATCTAAAGGTAGTAACTGAATTTTATTATTTTTTAGTTCCTGCATAAAAATTTTACCACATACAACTAATATTTCTTTACTAGCTAACAATATACGTTTTCCTGCTTTTAATGCACTAAAAGTAGGTAATAACCCAGCAATACCAGACATTGCTGATATAACCATATTAATATTACTTAGTACACTAACATTACAAGCATCATCTATTCCAGATAATACTATAATTTTACTGTTAATCGAACTTAGATAATTCTTTAAAATCTTTGCTGATTTTTTATTAATCATGCAAACATATTTTGGTTTAAAAAATAAGCATTGTTTAATGATTAAAGAAATATTTTTCCTTGCTACTAATGCTGTAATTTTAAAATAATTCAAATTATGTTTTACTACATTCAAAACATTACATCCAATTGATCCAGTACTACCTAATAAAGTGATATATTTCATTAGTATTTTAAATAATACATTAATTAATTATTGTTTAAAATTTCTTTTTCTTTTATTAAATACTGATTATTTATTTTTTTAATCCAAAAATTAGTAATTTCTTGAATTTTATTATTTAATAAATTAAACTCATCCTTATTAAAGGATTTATTTTTTTTATTTGAAGATTTAATTTTGTTTAAAGAATTATGTCTTATATTTCTTATGGAGATACGAGCGATTTCTGATTCATTATTAATTATCTTTAGTATGTTATGCCTTCTTTCGTTAGTTAGAATAGGATTAGAAATACGAATTTTATTATTAATATAAGATTGATTTAATTCTAATTTAGAATTCCTAATTGCTTTTTTTATTGATGGTAATAATTTTTTATCAAAAACATCAATAAGTATTGTGTTATTATTTTCAACGATTATACTGGATATAGTATGTAATAGCATTACTTTATTACAATATTTAATTTTTAAATTCTTTATTAAACTAGGTGAAATGCAATAAATGTTAATTTTATTAATTTTATTGATAAATAATTTCACACTATCATCCATTAATTTTTCTGTTTTTAATAAAATTTCTTCGTTCATTGTATTATTCCGTAATTAAAGTACCTTCTTGAGAACCAGTAATAATTTTTTTTAATATACCACTTTTTTTAATGTTAAAGATACGTATTATCATATGATGTTCTTGAGCTAAAGTAAAAGCAGTTAAATCCATAACTTCTAGTTTATTTTTTAATATATCTTTATATGTAATATGGTTGTACATAACAGCATCGGAATGTTTTATTGGATCTTTAGAAAAGATACCATCTACCTTAGTAGCTTTTAATATAATATTAGCATCTATTTCTATTCCTCTCAGACAAGCAGCCGAATCTGTAGTAAAAAACGGATTTCCTGTTCCAGCAACAAAAATTAACACATAATTTTTTTCTAAAAAATTTATTATGTCTCTATAATTATACGAACTACATATATTTTTAATAGGAATATTTGATATTAATTTTGTGTTAACATTCATATTCTCTAAGATATCACAAAATACTAATCCATTTATAATTGTGGATAACATTCCAACATAATGACTACTAATTATATTAATACCTATTTTACTTAAACTTAAACCTCTATAAAAATTACCTCCACCAATAACTAAACCAATCTTTACCCCCATATGAACTAGTTCTTTTATCTCATGAGCTATATTTTTTACTAAGATAATATCTATATTAGTATCAGAATTATTCCTTAATACTTCACCACTAATTTTTATTATTATTTTATTATACATTAATAACTTCTTGGTAAGTATAAATTATATTTAATATACAGTACAAATAATTAATTGTTAACAATTTCAAATCTAACAAATTTATTAATTATATAACTATTTTCATTAATTAAATCTTTTATAATTTTACCATTATTAGTTATTATAATTTGATCTAATAAAGATATATTTTTTTTAAATTGTAATATTCTACCATCTACTATTTTTTTTATTATATCATTAGATTTATCACACTGTTTAGCGATATCATACTGAATTTTATATTCCTTATCTAATACATTATCTGGAATATCGTTATCACTAATATACTTTGGATTATAGGCAGCTATATGCATAGCTAATATTTTTGGTAGTTTGATGTTACTAAAATTGTTAGTTTTTATTGATAATAATACTCCAATTTTCTTATTATTATGTAAATAATAAGAAACGATATCACCATAAACTATACTAGTTCTTTGAATGAGAATATTTTCATTAACTTGTATTGCTAATGAATTAATATAATTTTTTGACTTTTCATTAATTAAATTTATATCATCAGTATTATTATCTAACATTATATCAGTAATTTTATTACCTAATTTTATAAAATTTATATTATTACTAACAAAATCTGTTTCGCTACATAATTCTAACATTACACCAATTTTTTTAGTTTTATCAACCTGAATAAAAATTGCACCAAACTTAGTATCATTTATAGATTTTTTAGCTAGTATTGATTTTCCTAATAATCGAATTATGTCTATAGCTTGTTCTATATTACCATTTGATTTAATTAAAGCTTCTTTACATATAGAAATACCAGCACCAGTAATATTACGTAATTTTTTAATTAAATTAACATCTACAAATAACATATATACCCCAAAATAAAATTACAATTTAATTTAAATTATTTAAAGTATCCGATATTAATTTTAAATACAGTTTAATAGATTTTATAGCATCATCATTTCCTGGAATAACAAAATTAATACCATCTGGATTAGCATTTGTGTCAACAATTCCAAATACTGGAATACCAATATTATTAGCTTCTCTAACAGCTGTTCGTTCGCGTTCAACATCTATAATAAATAAAGCATCTGGTAATCCCCCCATATTTTTAATTCCACCCAGACTATGTTCTAATTTACTTAATTTTCTAGATTTATACAAAACTTCTTTTTTAGTAAGTTTATTGATAGTTCCATCATTAAACTGAGATTCTAAATCTTTTAATGATTTAATAGACTGTCTTACAGTTTTCCAATTGGTTAACATACCACCTAACCATCTTTTATGTACAAAAAATTGTTTACAATTAATAGCAGTTTCTTTAATTAGAGAGCTAGCTGCTTTTTTAGTACCAACAAATAATATTTTTCCATTATTTTTATGAATATCACTTAATTTTAGTAAAGCTACTTTAAATAACATTACAGTTTTTTCTAAATTAATAATATGGATACCACTATATACAGTAAATATAAATGGTTTCATTTTTGGATTCCAAAATCTAGTTTTATGACCAAAATGAACATTAGCTTTCATTAAATCACTTAAAGAAATATTTATCATATTTATTCTCTTTATTTTATCATTAAATTAAGTTTTAATCTTATCCATGCTATAGATTAATATTATAATCATTTTACTTTAAGTTAAATTTATATACAATACCAATCAATGTAATTATATTTAGTAAGGTCTAAGTAAAGATTAATATGAGTAACTTTAACTATATTAAAAGTAAATATGAAATTAAAAAAATGCGTATAGCTGGGAAGATAGCTGCAAAAGTATTAGAAATGATTTCAAATCATATTCGTCCAGGAATAAGTACAAATCAGTTAAATAATTTATGTCATGATTACATAGTACATAAACAAAAAGCTGTTTGTGCTACATTAAACTACTACGGATTTCCGAAATCTATTTGTGTCTCTATTAATGAAGTTGTATGTCATGGAATTCCTAATGATAAAGAAAAACTAAAAAATGGTGATATTTTAAATATAGATGTAGCTATTATTAAAGATGGTTTTTATAGTGATACATCAAAAATGTTTATTGTAGGTAGAACTAGTAAAATATCAAAAAAATTATGCTATGTTGCCAAACAAAGTTTATATTTAGCTATAAAAATGATTAAACCAGGTTTAAAATTAAATGAACTAGGTAAAGTAATACAAAAGTTTGTAGAATCTAATAATTTTTCTGTAGTTAGAGATTATTGTGGTCATGGTATAGGAAGAAATTTTCATGAACCACCACAAATTCTTCATTATGATAATGAAGATAATAGTAGTATATTACAACCAGGTATGATTTTTACAATAGAACCTATGGTAAATATCGGTGGTCATAATGTATATATTACTAGTGATGGTTGGACAGTAAAAACTAAAGATAATAGTCTTTCTGCTCAGTACGAACATACATTACTAGTAACTAGTAACGGATGTGAAGTACTTACATTAAGATCAGATGATAATATTCCAAAAATTATTAGTCATTATTAATATTAGTAAAAAATATATTTGTTATTATATTATACAAATGAATAATTCAATAAAATATTTAGAAAATAAAATTAATAGTATTTTTTGTAACTATAAAAAAAATAAATTTATTAATTTTAGTGTTAAGGATAAAAATTTAATAAAAAAGGTAATATCATTACTAGATTCAGGAACATTACGTGTATCAAAAAAATTAAATAATAAAAAATGGATTACTTTTGATTGGATAAAAAAAGCATTACTATTATATTTTTATATAAATAAAAATAATATAAGTAATCTAGATAAACTAAAATTTTTTGATAAAATACCTTTGAAGTTTAATAATTGGGATTGTAGTAAGTTTTCTAATTTAAATATTCGGGTGGTTCCTTTAGCTAATGTTAGATATGGATCATATATTGCTAAAAATACAATTATTATGCCATCATACATAAATATAGGTGCTTTTATAGATGAAGGAACTATGATAGATACTTGGGCTACTATTGGTTCTTGCGCACAAATAGGTAAAAATGTTCATATATCGGGTGGAGTTGGTATAGGAGGAGTATTAGAACCAATTAACAATCACCCAACTATTATAGAAGATAATTGTTTTATAGGAGCTCGTTCAGAAATTGTCGAAGGAGTAATAGTAGAGGAATCTTCAGTAATCTCTATGGGAGTATTTATAGGTAAGAGTACAAAAATATATAATAAGAGTACTAATATGATTAGTTATGGTAGAATACCAGCAAGATCTGTAGTTGTTCCTGGTAGTTTACCATCAAAAGATGGAAAATATAATGTTTACTGCGCTATTATAATAAAGGAAGTAAATAATAAAACTAAAAAAAAAGTAAAATTAAATGATATCTTAAGAAATTAGTTAAATAATAATACTTGACATTTATTAATTAAGTATTAATATTACTCTTCTATTTTAGATTATTTAGTTAGATATTTATTATACTAGTATGTTTTATCGCGGAGTGGAGCAGCCAGGTAGCTCGTCGGGCTCATAACCCGAAGGTCGTTGGTTCAAATCCAACCTCCGCAATTCTTTTATGTTATGAAATTTAATTATTATTCAGTATATCTAATTTAGTTTCCAAAACTGTATTATATAAGATATTTTTTTTATTATTAGTTAACCTAGTTAGTGGTAATCTAGTAGTATCTGATGATATTAGTCCAATTTTTTTACAGATCCATTTTATTGGTACTGGGTTAGGTGCTATTGATGTCAGAATTTTACATAATGGTAACAAATTACTAAAAATAATTTTTGCTTTTTGATATTCTTTATTAAGTATTAATTTAATTAACAGAGATACTTCATTAGAAGCAATATTTGATAATATCGATATAACTCCATTACCACCAGATATCATAAAAGTAAATATGTTATCATCATTACCATTTAATATAGAAAAATTATTAGTTGTATCACTAATAAATTTAATCCGATTTACATCATATGTAGTTTCTTTGATACCAATAATATTATTTATTTTAGATAGTTTAATTATTGTTTTTGGTAAAATATCACAACCAGACCTCTTAGGATTATTATATATTAATTGAGGTATATTAATATGTTTAGAGATGGTTTTAAAATGTTGATAAACGCCATATTGGTCTGGACATATATAATATGGCGTAATACTTAAATAACATGATATATCATATTGCTGAAATTGTTTCATAATTTTTATTGCTTTATATGTAGAACTAGATCCAATACCAACTATGATAGGTAATCTATTTTTATTAAATTTTAAAGTCCACAATAATAATTGTTTACGTTCTTCATAATCAAGAGTAAAAAATTCACCAGTGGTACCAGTAATTAATAATGCGTTAGTTTTATTACTACAATGATAATCAATTAAATTTTTTAAACTATACTTATCTATTTTACCAGATTCATCCATTGGAGTAATTAACGCTACTATATTACCAAAAATTTTCATTTTTCTCATTTTTTATTTCTTATAAAGAAGAATTTTATTTTAAATTAATAGAATTTATTCTTACTTAAGATAATATAATTAATTAATATATTACATTAATTCAGATAAAATTTTATTTATAACTAAATAATTTTTAATTAAGTTAACTATTATCATATAATTGTACTAATGATATTTTGATAATTACAAATCATTAATTTATGATATTATTTGTTTTTTTAAAAGTAAATATAATTATGTTAGATAAAAAACTATTAAAGGAAAAAATATATTTAACTGCTAAAAAATTAAATTATAGACAATTTAAGTTAGATATTAAAACATTTAAGAAACAAGAAAAATATAGAAAATTTTTACAGTTAAAAGTAGAAAAATTACAAGCAGAAAGAAATTCTAAATCAAGAAGAATTAGTATTATGAAATCTAATGGAGAAGATATTACATTTCTGTGTCAAGAAGTTGTCAAAATTCGTAAAAAATTAAAAGATACTAAAATAGAATTAGATTTAATAAAAAATTCTATTCGTAATTACGAATTATTAATACCGAATATTACTAACGATGATGTTCCTATTGGAAATAATAAAAATTTTAATAAAGAAATACTAAAGTGGGGAAATAAAAATAATTGTAACACATTACTAAAAAATCATGTCGATTTAGGTAAAAATAATGGTAATTTAGATTTATCATTAGCTACTAAAATAACTGGTTCTAGATTTGCAGTAATGAAACATAATATTGCCCGTCTATATAGAATATTATCTCAGTTTATGTTGGAAACACACACAACATTACATAACTATATAGAATATTATGTGCCATATTTAGTAAACTTTGAATCATTATATGGTGCTGGCCAGCTACCAAAATTTAGTAATGACTTATTTTATACTCATTTTACTAATAAAACTATTAGTCATGATAAATCTTACGCTTTAATACCAACAGCTGAGGTACCATTAATAAATATTATGCGTAATAAAATTATTGAAGAAAATGAATTACCAATAAAAATGGTTGCTTGCACTCCTTGTTTTAGATCAGAAGCAGGTGCTTATGGACAAGATACTAAGGGGTTAATTCGTATGCATCAATTTGATAAAGTAGAGATGATACAATTCGTAAAACCAGAAAATTCATTTCAAGCTTTGGAAGAATTAACAAATCATGCTGAGAAAATATTAAGATTATTAGATCTACCGTATAGAAAAGTTTTATTATGTACAGGTGATACAGGATTTACTTCATGTAAAACTTATGATTTAGAAGTATGGCTACCAGTTAGTAAAACATATAAAGAAATATCTTCTTGTTCAAATACAAGTGATTTTCAATCTAGAAGAATGAAAATTCGTTACAGAAATTCAAAAAATAGTAAATTAGAATTAGTACATATTATTAATGGTTCTGGTTTAGCTGTTGGTAGAACATTAGTAGCTATTATGGAAAATTATCAACAATCTAATGGTAAAATTAAAATACCAAACGTATTAAAACCATATATGAATGGATTGACTTATATATAAAATATATTATATAATCCTAATAGGAAATAGATTTGTAATATATTAATTTTATTGAAGAGGTATCATGATATTATTATTAATATTTGTTACATTATTATTAATAGTTATTAACGGCATAAAAATTATTCCTCAAGGTTATCATTGGACAACAGAAAGATTTGGTCGTTTTACTAGAATACTAAAACCTGGATTAGAATTAATAATACCATTTGTAGATAGAATTGGTCATAAGATAAATATGATGGAACAAGTATTAGATATTCCTTCACAAGAAATAATATCTAAAGATAATGCTAATGTAAAAATAGATGCTGTTTGTTTTATTCAAGTAATTAACGCAGAACAGGCTGCTTATAGAGTAAGTAATTTAACTCAAGCAATATTAAATTTAACTATGACTAATATTCGTACAGTTTTAGGGGCAATGGAATTAGATGAAATGCTTTCACAAAGAGACAATATAAATGTACAATTACTAAAAATTATTAATGATGCTACTAGCAATTGGGGTGTAAAAATTACGAGAGTAGAAATTAGAGATATAAAACCACCAATAGAAATGATAAATGCTATGAATGCTCAAATGAAAGCAGAACGTACTAAAAGAGCGGAAATATTAGAAGCTGAAGGTGTAAGACAATCACAAATTCTTAAAGCTGAAGGAGAAAAACAATCACAAATTCTTAAAGCTGAAGGAGAAAAACAATCACAAATTCTTAAAGCTGAGGCTAGAGAAAGATCCGCTGAAGCTGAAGCACATGCTACACATATTGTCTCTGAAGCTATATCTTCTGGTAACATACAAGCAATAAATTATTTTATAGCACAAAAATATACTGATGCACTGAGCAATATAGGTATAGCTAAAAATAGTAAAGTTATTATGATGCCATTGGATACAACAAGTCTTATTGGTGCAATTAATGGAGTTATTGAACTAATAAATTTAAATAAAGTTAAGAAAAATGATTAATACTATTTATTATTTCTGCATGAACTAAATTAATTGGCTTAGACCCATCTATTTCTCTATAAAGAAGAATGTTACCCAATTTAACTTCTTGTTTGTAGTAGTTAACTATATCACCAATTTGTTTTTCGTGAACTTTTAACCTATGTTTAATAATATCAACATTATCATCTTTTCTAGATGATAGTTTTTCTCCAGTAATATTATCCAAGTCGCTAACTAATGGGGGGTTATATTTTATATGATATATTCTACCTGATAAATTATGAATTCTTCTACCCAACAAACGTTTTATAATAATTTTATAAGATAATTTAATATTAAAAACAAAATTAATTTTAATATTATTGATAGTTAAATATTGAGCCTGATTAATATTTCTAGGAAATCCATCTAATATAAATCCATTATTACAATCTCTTTTATAAATACGTATTTTAACTATATTGCATACTATGCTATCTGATATTAATTCACCTGAATTAATATCATTAGAAATATTATTATTAACTAATTTACGTAATAACTCACCAACAGAAATTTTAGGTACTCTATACTTTTTAGTAAGTAACTCAGATTGAGTACCCTTACCAGTTCCTGGAGCACCAATAAAAATAACACGAATATTTTTATAAATATTCATAATATTAAATTATTAAATTAATAATTGATTAATAATCTTAATAAATATTCCGGGATTATCTAAATAGTTACTTTCCATTAATAATGCTTGATTAAATAACAACTCGATCCATTGATTAAATTTACTGTCTTCCTTTATATAAGATATTTTATTAATTATTTTATGTTTGTAATTAACTAATAAAATATATTTTATTTTTGGTACTGACTGACCACTATTCTTTAATAATTTAGCCATTTGAGTAGTCATACTATTATCTTCATTTATTAATGCTACTGGGGATGTAACTAATTTTTTTGTAAATTTAACATCAACTATTTTATCACCTAAATAATTCTTTATTCGATAAAGAAGGTGATTTGAAGATTCAATCGTATCTGTTAGATGTATTCTATTTTCATCATTAGCATATTGATTTATCAAATCATCTTCTTTACTAGATAAATGAAACTTTTTACCATTAAAATCATTAATACAATTAATCATCCATTCATCAACTGCATCAAATAGTAATAATACTATAACATTATTTTTCTTTAAGATCTCTATATGTGGACTATATTTAGCTGAATTGTAACTACTAGCAACAATATAATATATTTTATTTTGTTCTTTTTTCATATAATTAATATATGCATTTAATGATATATAATCATACTGATCTTTACCATCTGTATGTGCAAATCTTAATAAATTAGATAGTAACTTCTTATTTTTAAAATCTTCAGCTAAACCTTCTTTAAAAATTAATCCAAACTGTCTCCAAAAAATTTTATACTTACTTTCATCAGTCTGCGATAATTTTTCTAACATATTAAGTATTTTTTTTGTAATATTACTTTTTATTTTATTAATTATTTTATTTTCTTGTAAAATTTCACGAGATACATTAAGTGGCAAATCATTAGAGTCTATAATTCCTCTTACAAAACGTAAATAGTTTGGTAAAAAACTATTAACATTATCCATAATAAATACACGATTAACGTATAATTTTAAACCAGTTTTTTTCTCATTATGCCAAGGACTATGTATAAACTTACTAGGAATATATAACAACATAGTATATTCTTGTTTACCTTCAATAAAACTATGTTGCCAATATAATGGATCATTATGATCACCAGTAATATGTTTATAAAATTCTATATATTCATCATCTTTAATGTCTAATTTATTGCGAGTCCATATAGCTTTAGCCTGATTAATTTGTTTCCAAATACTACCATCTTTATTATTACTTTGTAATTTAATCGGTAATTGAATATGATCAGAATACTTATTTATAATATTTTTTAATTTCCAATAATCAAGAAATTCTTCCTCATTATTTTTTAGGTATAGTATAACTTTAGTACCGTGACTAGATTTATCTAAGTAATTAATAGTATACTTATCTTTACCATCAGATTCCCATAACACACCATTACTATCATTAAATGATTTAGTGTGTACAATAACTTTACTAGCCACAATAAATGATGAATAAAACCCAACACCGAAGTGACCAATAAGATTACTATTCAATTTATTTTCAAACTCTTTTAATTTAATAAATTCTTTTGTTCCAGATTTAGCAATTGTTCCTAGGTTGTGTATTACTTCATCATAACTCATACCAATACCATTATCTTCTATAGTAATAGAATGATCATTTTTATTAAAGGAAATCATTATACAAAAATCACTATCATATTGATACAATTCAGGTTTAGATAATATAAGAAGTCGTAGTTTATCTATTGCATCTGATGCATTGGATATTAATTCACGCAAAAAAATCTCTTTATTTGAATACAAAGAATTAATCATTATATTTAATATTTGCTTAGTTTCCGATTGAAAACCACGTACTTCTTTTTTATTCATATGAATCACCTAAGTTTATAAATAATCTATTTTATTAATAATTAATTTCATATCTTCTAATTATAGAGTGAGATAAAGTATTAAAATCTATTGATTCTATTTCACTACCTACTGGTATACCATAAGCAATACGACTAACAATAATATTATGATTCTTACATATTCCGGCAATATAATTACTAGTAATTTCACCTTCTACAGTAGAACTAGTAGCAATAATAACTTCTTTTATGATATTTTTCTTTAACCTATTCTCTAATATGTCTAAATTAATATCACTAGATTTAATACCATCTATTGGTGATAAGCAACCAAATAATATAAAATATACTCCAGAAAATTGACCGGTTTGTTCTATAGCAAACACATCAGCAGGATTCTCAACAATACAAATTTGTCCATAATTTAATCTTTCTTGATTAGAACAAATACTACAAATACTTTCTGTAGTAAAATTAAAACACATAACACATTGATTAACCTTTAACATTACATCATTTAGTGATTTATATAAATCTATTCCTATTTGTTTGTTTCTTAACAAGAAGAATGTTATTCTTTGTGCTGATTTTGGACCAATACCAGGTAAGATTTTTAGTGTTTTTACTAAATTATCTATTATATTACTATTCATTGTATTATTAGTAGTCTATAATTATAATTAATAAATATTAAATTCTAATACAGATAAACTATATAGTATAATTTTATAATTTAAAAATCAATAATTAATTAGCTTTAATAATATTATTTCCACTACTAGTTTTTTATTATTTACTATTAATAATTCTTTGTAACCATTTAATATTAAATTAATATAATCTTTTATAATACTAGTCGATAATGACTTTGAAATATTACTTAAACGAAATAATATATTTTTGTTATAATTAAAATTATAATTTGGTATAATTTTAATTAATAGAATATTATGTAATAATAGTAAAATATCAATTAGAAATTGTTCCCAATTAATATTATTTTTAGATATACTATCAATAACATCTATTAATTGATTAACATTATTTGATATTATTAATTCAATAATTAAAATTAATTGATTATTATCTATTATACCAAGCATAGTAACTACTACATTTAAAACTATTTTCCCTTTACCAAAAATTATCGCCTGATCAGTCAAATTTAATGCATCACGTAAACTACCATTAGCAGTATTTGCAATATAAATTATTGCTTGCTCATCAAAAAATATTTGTTCTTTAGCTAAAATAGCTTTTAAATATAAAATAATTTTATCAATATCTATTTTTACTAAATTAAAATGTAAACAACGAGAAGTAATTACTTTTGGTATTTTATTATATTCAGTAGTAGCTAGTAAAAACTTAATATGTAATGGAGGCTCTTCTATTATTTTTAATAAGGCATTAAAACTACTACGAGATAACATATGCACTTCATCAATTAGATAAATTTTAAATTTTCCTTTAACTGGAAAGTATTGAGCATTTTCTATTAGTTCTTTAATATTATCTATACCAGAAGATGATGCAGCATCAAATTCTATTAGATCAACAAAACAATTATTTTGTATTTCTAAACATGCATCACATGTATTACAAACATTTATACTATTATTAATACAATTTAAACTTTTAGCTAATAATCTAGCTATTGTGGTTTTCCCTATACCATAAGAACCAGAAAAAATATAAGCATGATGTATTCTATTTAAATTAAATGCGTTAGTAAAAGCACTAACTATGTGATCTTGGCCAACTAAATCATTAAAACATTTAGGACGCCATTTTAATACTAATGGTTTATAAGTCATATATAAATTAAAATAAATACTAATTATTAAATAATAATAAACTATAACTTTTAATACCTATATTACTTAATATATTTTCTCCCCCCAATTTAACTAAATTAATAATAAAGGCAGCATTATCTACTACACCATTAAGTCTTCTTATTAATTTAGCTACTGCACATATTGTACCACCAGTAGCTAACAAATCATCTACTATTAGTATTCTATCACCAGGAATAATAGAATCTCTATGTATTTCTAATTTATTATTACCGTATTCTAATACATAATTTTCACTTATTGTCGCTCTTGGCAACTTACCTGGTTTTCTTACTGGAATAAATCCTAATCCTAGCGATAATGCTAGTGGGGCACCAAATAAAAACCCTCTAGCTTCTATACCAACAATTTTATTTAAATTATACTTACGGTAATAATCAGCTAACAATGATATACTAGCAGCATACGCATACGGATGTTTAACTAAATTAGTAATATCTCTAAATAATAAACCTGGTCTAGGATAATTTGGAACTGATATTATGTTTTTTTTAATTAATGTTAGTTTTTCTTGCTTTAAGAACATAATATAGATAATTAAAATTATTATAAACAATAATATTATATTTTATTAGTAACAACAAAATCATATTATGATTAACCATAATAGTTTAACTAATAACTTAATATTACCTTCTAAAAATAAATACTTATCAATCTAATTAATTTAAAATACTGTTCGTAATTATTATACAATAATTAATTATGGATAATTAGTAATTACTATCACTACCATAAATATACTACGGCTGCTTCCTTCCAGACCTGACCGGGTTCATATAAATAGATAATATAATAACACCAATTATCCCATCTAGTATTCTAAAATAAATTTATTATTACTGTCAATTTATTATTAATAATTATTTATTTGCTATAATAATTAGCTTAATTAAATTAATGATTTTATATTTTGTTAAATTTTTTGTAATTTATATAATTTGTAATAATGGTTGCGTTTTTTTAATAAAAAATCATGAGTTCCACATTCTATAATTCTACCTTTATGTAAAACTACTATTTTATCAGCATGAATAATAGTAGATAATCTATGAGCGATAACAATTAACGTTAAGTTTTTACGAATTTTATTAATTAATTTTGCAATAGCTAATTCTGTACCATAGTCAATATTAGAAGTTGCTTCATCTAAAATTAATATTTTAGGATGTAATATTAAAGCTCTTGCTAATGTTAATAATTGTCTTTGTCCAGCAGATAAAGAACTACCATATTCACTTAATTTAGTAAATAATCCATTGGGTAAAGAATTAATCAATGAAGCTAATTTAATTTGTTTTAATATAATCCATATATCATCTTCTTTAATATTACTACCAAGTGATAAATTCTCATATATTGTATCAGCCATAATAACTGGATCTTGTTGAACCATTAGTACACCATTATGAATTACTCTATGAGTTAGAGTTTCAATTGGTCGATTATCTAAAAATATAGTATTTTGATTAACCGGATAATTACCAATTATAAGATTAGCTAATGTACTTTTACCACTACCAGTATGACCAACTAAAGCAACAAAATGTTTATTAGGTATAATGATATTTATATTACTAAGTATATTTATGTTATTTCTATACGAAAAATATAAATTTTTTATAGTTATACTACCATTATTCAATTCTCTATCATCTAAACCATACTCTTGTGCAGGGCTATCCATTAATTTAAATATACGCTCTCCTGCTACTATAGCTTGCTGAATGATTGATTGTTGAGATGTTAACTCTATTAATGGCTCATTTAACCTACTTAAATAATTAATAAAAGCATATAATATACCAACACTAATTAATTGTTTGTTAAAACTAAAAATAAGTAAAATACTACATAAAAGTATAGAAAAAAGTAGATTGAGTAAAGGTCTTAATAAATAACCATCTAATCTTAGCGTTATCATACGTAATCTAAAATGTATATTACTAGCTCTTTTTAATTTATTTGCAAAACGTTTTTGTTGACAAAACTGTTGTATTATTAACATACCACTAATAGTTTCGTTAAAAAAACTGTTAATTTTTGCTACATAAGAACGTAATTTTCTGACTATTGGAGTACAATAATATTGATATAGTAGCATTACTAATAATACTAATGGAAATAATAATAATGAAACACAAGCTAACTGATAATTTAGTAAAAACATAGCTATTAACATAGCAATAATTAAAGCCACACTACGTAATACTGATGATATTACCGTAAGAAATAGATCTTTTACTACTTCCGTGTCATTAGTAATACATGATATTAATTGTCCAACTGATTTATTATCAAATACCGTAATTGGCTGCTTTAAAATTGTATTCATTAAATCAATTCTTAATTGTTGAACGATATCTATAGATGCCTTATTAAACTTTAATGATTGATAATAACGCAACATTACAGATTTAATTTGTAATACAATAAATATTAGTAATAATGTTATTATAATAATTATAGATAGTTTTTGATTAGTTAAAAAATTATCTATAAAATAACTAATAATCATTGTACCAGTTACTTCATCTAATGAAGCAAAACACAACATAAACATAGCAATAATTATTGATTTTTGATGATTTGTACTATAATTTAATAGTCTTTTTAGAGTAAACCAAAGATTTTTCCAATTATCCATTATCTTTCCAATACTATTTTATTTAAAGGTAACTTTTAATTGTTGATAATGATATATTTTTTTATACCATATAGATTTTTTTAGTAAAAAAGAATGTGTACCTTGTTCCATTATATTACCATTGTTCAATACTAATATATGATCAGCATCTTTTATAGAATTTAATTTATGCGCAATAATAATTAATGTTTTATTTTCTTTCCATTTACGTATATTACTAAGTATTTGATTTTCTGTTTCTGTATCCACTGCAGATAATGCATCATCCAAAATTAATATTTCAGCAGAATCTAATAATAAAGATCTGGCTATAGCAATTCTTTGCTTTTGCCCTCCAGATAACATCATTCCTCTTTCTCCTACTTTAGTATAATAACCATTAGGTAAACTAATAATTTCTTGATGTATACATGCTATATTAGTAACTTTTTTTATATGATTAAAATTAACGTTTAATTTACCTAAAGTAATATTATTTATTATACTATCGGAAAATAAAAAACTATTTTGATTAACTACAGATAATTTATTTCTCCATTCATTTAATATTAATGAACATAATGGTATATTATGATATAATATTTTACCGTGTTTTAAATCAAAATTTCTTAAAATTAACGATAATAAAGTACTCTTACCAGATCCAGTAGGCCCGCATATACCTAAAATTGTTCCTGATTTAATAATACAATTAATATTACTTAGTACAATTTTACTAGTTTTTGGATATGCAAATTTTTTAATTTTTAAAATTATATCTCCTTGATAATTAGGTAAATTTAAGTTACCATCAATTATTTTATAAGGTTCATTCAACATTTGACTAATTCTAGTATAAGCTGCGCTACCACGTTCTACAATATTAAACATCCAAGCTAATGCTAACATTGGCCAGATCATTAATCCTAAATACATAATAAAACTGGTAAGTTGTCCTAATGTCATTTGTTTATTAATTACTAACCAACTACCTCCAAAAACAGCTAATAAATTAGATAATCCTATAGTTAAGTAAATTATTGGATCAAAGCGTGAATCAATTAAAGCAACATCCATATTTTTTTTACTGGTATTTATTGCTATGTCAGTAAAATATCTAAGTTGTCTTTGTTCAATACCAAATATTTTAATCATTCTTATATTAGTTAAATCTTCTTGAACTCTACTATTTAGTAAAGAAAATGATGATTGAGCTAAACGAAAACATTGATGTAGTTTTTTACCATCATTGTTAATTATAAACGCCATTATTGGCATAGGAGTTAATGATAATAAGGTTAACTTCCAATCTATTTTTAATA
Source organism: Candidatus Lightella neohaematopini (assembly GCA_025728535.1). Taxonomy (GTDB): domain Bacteria; phylum Pseudomonadota; class Gammaproteobacteria; order Enterobacterales; family Enterobacteriaceae; genus Lightella; species Lightella neohaematopini_D. The sequence continues at coordinate 77,178 of JAOBJO010000002.1, read as the reverse complement.
CCATAATAAATATTACAGAGCATCCTATTACTAAAGAATCTACTAATGTTAGTACTCCTTCACCAGCTGCAAATACAACTCGATCAACATCATTAGTAGCTCTAGCTATTAAATCACCAGTCCTATAATTAGAGTAGAATTCTGGTGACTGATTACTTAATAAGTAATATAACTTATTACGTAATTCCACAGCTAATTTATAAGCTGATCCAAATAACAATATCCTCCATGAATAACGTAACCAATAAGCAATAATAGCAATAATTATCATTGCTGTTATAATGTATATTATATGTAACCGACTATAAGATTTTGATAATACGGTATCAACAATATTACCAACCATAATGGGAGGTATTAATTGTAATAAAGCTATTAAAAATAGTATTATTACAGCTCCTGTATAATGTCTCCATTCACGATAAAAAAACCATTTTAGTTGCTTAAATAATCTCACTGTATTATCCAATACTTATAAAAAAATAAAGAGATATATAATTTTAATAAATTAACACTAAAAATTTTTATATTAATTTGTATTTTAAATTATCCAAAACAAAAATTAACATATTAAAATAACTATCTTTAATAAAGATGTAGTTATTTCTATTATAAATTATACTAACGCCAAACTAGTTACATCGTAAATAGAATTAACTAACTTTATGCTAATTTTACTTAAAACATTTTTTGGTATGTTTTTTAAATTATGTTGGTTACCATAAGGTATTAAAACTGTTTCAATACCACTTCTATGAGCAGCTAGTAATTTTTCTTTTAAACCACCGATAGGTAACACGTTTCCGTTTAATGTGATTTCTCCAGTCATAGCTATATTATTTTTAATAGGTTTTTTTGATAATGAAGATATTAAAGCGGTACATATAGCTATGCCTGCACTAGGCCCATCTTTTGGTATAGCTCCTTCCGGAACATGTACATGAATATCTGTTGTTTTATAGAAAATTGGATTTATCCTAAATTTATCAACATTTGCTCTAACAACGGTAAGAGCAATTTTTATTGATTCTTGCATAATCTTTCCTAAAGATCCAGTATAAACTAATTTTCCGTTACCAGATACACAAGTAGTTTCAATAATTAATAAATCACCACCAGAATCAGTCCAAGCTAATCCATTAACTTGTCCTATTACATTTTTGTTATTTATGTATTTAAAATTAAATTTTTTTATGCCAATAAAATTACCTAAATTATTATTGTTAATTTCAATATTACTAATATTATTATCTATTAATATTAATTTAACTGTTTTTCTACATATTTTTGATATTTCTCGTTCTAAACTACGAACTCCTGCTTCTCTTGTATAATATTTAATAATATCTAGTATTGCATTATCATCTATATACAATTCCTGATTTTTCAAAGCATTTTTTTTAATTTGTTTTGGTATTAAATATTTTTTCGCAATATTTAGTTTTTCTTCTTCAGAGTATCCAGAAATTCTAATTATTTCCATTCGATCTAGTAATGGTGGTAGTATATTAGCAGAATTAGCAGTTGCAATAAACATAACATTAGATAAGTCATAATCAACTTCCAAATAATTATCATTAAATGTTTTATTTTGTTCTGGATCTAATGCTTCTAGTAAAGCTGCTGCAGGATCACCCCTCATATCAAATGATATTTTATCAATTTCGTCTAATAAAAATACAGGGTTAATGACTTTACTCTTGGAAATTTTTTGTATTAATTTTCCTGGCATAGATCCAATATATGTTCTACGATGACCACGTATCTCTGCTTCATCTCTCATCCCACCAAGAGACATATGTATATATTTTCTTCCGGTAGCTTTTGCTATTGATTTACCTAATGAAGTTTTACCCACACCCGGTGGCCCTATTAAACATAATATTAATCCATTTAATTTATTACTTCTATTTTGTACAGCTAAATATTCTAATATACATTCTTTTACTTGATCTAAACCATAATGATAGCTATCTAGAATATTTTTAGCTTTAAGTAAATCTTTTTTTATTTTACTACGCTTATACCATGGTATTGTTAACATCCAATCTATATAACTTCTTACAACAGTAGCTTCTGCTGATATCGGTGACATCATTTTTAATTTATATAATTCATTTTTAGTTTTATCTTTAGCTATCTTTGGCATTTTGGACAATTTTATTTTATTTAACAAGGTATTATATTCATCAGAAATATTATCTATTTCGCCTAGTTCTTTTTGTATAGCTTTAATTTGTTCATTTAAATAGTATTCCTTTTGACTTTTTTCAATTTGTTTTTTTATTCTATTATGTATACTTCTATCTAATTTTAATAAGTTAATTTCTGATTCTATAATAATAGCTAATTTTTCTAATCTCTTAGAGATATTGTTTATCTCTAATAATAATTGTTTATCAATTATTTTTAATGGCATATGAGTTGCTACAGTATTAATTAAAGTATCTGCATCTTCTATATTATTTATCAATTTTATTACTTCAGGAATAATTTTATTACTTAATTTTGTATAATTATTAAACTGATTAATAATAACCCGTACTAAAGTAGTATGTTCTTTTTTACACACATCTGAATTAGAAAAATATGATATTTCAGCTGCGAAATAATTATCATGATCTTCTAATTTTTTTATGTGAGCTCTAGTATGACCTTTTACTAGTATTTTGATAGTTCCATCAGCTAATTTCATCATTTGTAATATATAAGCTACAGTACCTACTAAAAATAAATCATTAATATTAGGATCATCATTAGATGATTCTTTTTGAGTAACCAACATAATTTGTTTATCTTTATTCATAGCCATCTCTAAACATTTAATAGATTTTTCTCGACCAATAAATAATGGTACTACTATATTCGGATATACCACTATATCTCTTAGTGGTAGCACTGGAACAATTTCATTTGTAGCATCATGATTAGTCATTTAATCTCTCTTAGGAAACAAGATAAATTATATTAATCTATTTAAGTAACTTTAATGTTAACTAATTTATTAAAAATTTTAAACAAAATAAATTATACTAATTAAAATTTTTATTTTTACTTATTAAATATTAATATTGGATCTAATGATTTATTAATTACTGATTCATTAATTAATATCTTATTTATCATATTTTTTGACGGTAAGTTATACATAGTTTCTAGTAGTATGTTTTCTATAATAGAACGTAATCCCCTAGCACCAATTTTATATTTAACTGCTTTATTAGCAATAGCTAAAAGAGCTTCATTACAAAATTCCAATTTAATATTGTCTAAATCAAAAATAGTTTGATATTGTTTAACTAATGAATTTTTTGGTTTACAGAGAATCTGTACTAACATATCTACATTTGGTTCTTCTAATACAGCTATAATTGGTAAACGCCCAACAAATTCTGGTATTAATCCAAATTTAATTAAGTCTTCTGGTTTTGTTTTTAATAAAATATTATTATCTGATGCCTTATTATTCTTAATTTTAGCACAAAATCCAATACCATAATTAGTTTCTACTCTTCTTTTTATTATATTTTTTAGACCAGAAAACGCTCCACCACAAATAAATAAAATATTAGATGTTTCTACTTGTATAAAATCTTGTTGAGGATGTTTTCTTCCTCCTTTTGGAGGTACTAATGCAGTAGTACCTTCTATTAATTTTAATAAAGCTTGCTGTACTCCTTCTCCAGAAACATCTCTAGTAATAGATGGATTATCTATTTTTCTAGAAATTTTATCAATTTCATCAATATATATTATACCATTCTGTGCTTTTTTGACGTTAAAATCACATTTTTGTAATAATTTTTGTATTATATTTTCTACATCTTCTCCGACATAACCAGCTTCAGTTAATGTAGTAGCATCTGCTATGGCAAATGGTACATTAACTGAATTTGCTAATGTTTCCGCAAGAAGAGTTTTACCACTACCAGTTGGTCCTATTAGTAAAATATTACTTTTACCTAATTTCACATTATTATTTTTATTTACGCAAATCCTTTTATAATGATTACAAACAGCAACAGATAAAATCTTTTTTGCCTGTTCTTGTCCAATTACATAGTCATCTAGGCAATTTTTTATTTGACGAGGACTAATCGATAGATTATTATTATAATATTCACTATCTTTTTTCCCTTCATTTATTATTTTATTACATAAGTTAATACATTCATTACAAATATATACGGACGATCCAGCAATTAATTTTTTAACTTCCTTTTGACTTTTACCACAAAATGAACAGTATAATAATTTTTTCAATTTATTATTTTCTTTATCTATCATATATATCTCTCGTGTATATTAAAAAATAATATAGTCTAACGATTTGTTATTATTGAATCTATTATACCATATTCTAATGCTTCATTAGCAGATAAAAAATAATCTCTTTCAGTATCTTTAGATATTTTATCAAAAGGTTTATTAGTATGTTTTGATATTAATTTATTAATTTTAACCTTAATATTTAATATTTCTTTTGTTTGTATTTCTATGTCAGATGCTTGGCCATTAAATCCACCAATTGGTTGATGAATCATAATTCTAGAATTAGGTAAACAAAATCTTTTACCTTTAGTTCCGGCCATTAATAATAATGCTCCCATAGAAGCTGCTTGGCCTATACACAATGTACTAATATCTGGTTTCACAAATTGTATTACATCATAAATAGCCATACCTGCATTAATTACTCCACCTGGAGAATTAATATATAAATATATATCTTTTTCAGGATCTTCTGCTTCTAAAAATATTATTTGGGCAACTATCGTGCTTGCCATATAATCTTCTATCTGTCCAGTTATAAATATTATTCTTTCTTTTAATAAACGGGAAAATATATCGTACGCTCGTTCACTATATGATAATTTTTCAACTACAATAGGAACTAAGTTATTATTATGACTTACTTTATTAGTACATGAAATTATCTTATTGAACATTAATTTATTTCCTTAAACAGCTAAGAATTTTAAGTTTCTTTAATATTGTTATTAATCCTATACAAACTACAGTAGATTAATTAAAGATACAATATTACACTAAAATTGAGTTACATCATAATAATTAGTTTAACTAATTAATTAGTAGTAAGTAGTTTAAAGCCAATCAAATTATTTAATAATATCTAATTAAATCAGTATTAAGTAGTTTTTTATCGAAAAACTTTATGTTTTAATTATTTACGTGAATAAAGATAATAGTTTTTATTAAAAATATTTGCTGCATATATTTATATATGATGATATACTAAATTAGTATCTGTGTAGATTTAATCAAAACTAAACTATTTACATAAATAGTTGTTTATTGATTTGTTTTTTTGATTAATTATTATTAATTCTAGTATCTTGGTTTTAATAAAAAATATTAATTTTTACTAAATTAACATGAATATTATAAAAAAAATTTTTTTATTCTTGACTACTGTCATATTACTTGGTTGTAATTCTAAATTAGTGATATTAAATCCAGCTGGACAAATAGGTTTAGAAGAAAAATTAATTATAGTAACAGCAATAAAACTTATGTTGATAATTATTGTACCAGTAATAATAATGACCTTATTTTTTATTATTAAATATAGATCATCTAATGTTACAGCAGTATATAAACCGGAGTGGTGTAAATCAAAAGTTATAGAATTATTCGTTTGGATTATACCATTTATTATTGTATTAGTATTATCCAATATTACAATAGACAGCACTAAAAAATTAGATCCCCATAAATTAATATTAACTTTAGATAATAAATCGGTTAAGATAAATGTTATATCACTAAATTGGAAATGGTTATTTATATATCCCGATTTTAAAATTGCTTCAGTTAATGAAATATATATTCCAGTAAATAGATCAATAATTTTTAATATTACTTCCGATTCTGTTATGAATTCATTTTTTATACCACAGTTAGGAAGTCAGATTTATGCTATGAATAATATGTGTTCAACATTAAATTTGATTGCTAATAAAATAGGTACTTACAAAGGTATATCATCTAATTTTAGTGGTAATGGATTTTCTGGTATGAAATTTAATGTCTTTGTCGTAAATAATAATGAGTTTAATTTATGGATTAATAAGATTAAATCTTGTAAATCTAAATTAATTAATTTTGCGGATTATAAAAAATTATCTTTACCTAGTAAATTTAATCCAGTAAAATATTTTTCTGACGTAGATAATAAAATTTTCTATTATGTTATAAATAAAAATCATCTAAATAAATGATATTATTTTGTTAATACTACACGATTTATAGATATATAAAAGATGTTACTTTGTTCTATAGGAAAAAGAAATGTTTGGTAGATTGAAAATAAGTGATATTCCATACAATGAACCAATTATTATATTCACTTTTGTGTTTATTGCATTAGTTAGTATAATTACAGTATCTACTATTAGTTATTTCGGTAAGTGGAAATATTTATGGTATAACTGGTTAACTTCATTAGATCATAAAAAGATTGGTATAATGTATATAATAACATCAATGGTAATGTTATTAAGAGGTTTTATTGATGCTATTATGATGAGAACTCAACAAATGTTAGCATCTTCTAGTATGCACGAAGGATTTTTATCATCACATCACTACAATCAAATTATTACTGTTCATGGAGTTATCATGATAATATTTATGGCTACTCCATTTATAATTGGTTTGATGAATATTATTATTCCTTTACAAATAGGTTCTCGTGATTTAGCCTTTCCATTTTTAAATTCCTTAAGTTTTTGGTTATTTATAGTTGGAGTTATATTAATAAATTTATCTTTGGGAGTTGGTGAATTTGCGCAAACAGGATGGACAGCTTATCCACCATTATCAGAAAAAACTTATAGTCCAGGAGTTGGAGTAGATTACTGGATTTGGAGTATTCAAGTATCTGGGATTAGTACAACTATCACCGGAATAAATTTTATTGTCACTATATTATTCATGCGTACTCCAAATATGAGTATAATGAATATGCCAGTATTTACTTGGACAACATTATGTACAAATGTACTAATTGTTATAGCATTTCCAATATTAGCTGTAACTATAATGTTATTGACTTTAGATCGTTATTTAGGAATGCATTTTTTTACTCAAGATTTAGGTGGTAATCCAATGATGTATATTAATTTATTTTGGTCTTGGGGACATCCTGAAGTTTATATACTGGTGTTACCAGTATTTGGTATTTTTTCTGAGGTAGTTGCTACTTTTTCACAAAAAAGTTTATTTAATTATAAAACATTAATTTTTGCTACTATAGCTATCACAATATTAGCATTTTGTGTTTGGTTACATCACTTTTTTACTATGGGGGCTGGATCAAATGTTAATTCATTTTTTGGTATTATGACGATGATAATTGCTATACCTACTGGTGTAAAAGTATTTAATTGGTTATTTACTATGTATAAAGGAAAAATAATTGTTAATTCAATTATGTTATGGACTACTGGATTCATTATTACTTTTGTAATTGGTGGAGCAGCTGGCGTATTATTATCTTTACCAACTGCTAATTATGTTTTACATAATAGTTTATTTGTAGTTGCTCATTTTCATAATGTTATTATTGGTGGAGTTTTATTTGGTTGTTTTGCCGGTGCTACTTACTGGTTTCCTAAAATTTTTGGTTTTATTTTAAATGATAGATGGGGTAAAATATCTTTTTTTCTTTGGATTACTGGTTTTTATATAGCATTTATGCCTTTATATATACTAGGATTTATGGGCATGACTCGTCGCTTAAGTCAATCCATAGATTTAGATTTTCATAATTTGTTAACTATATCTTTTATTGGAGCATTAGTTATAATGTTTGGAATAATATCTCAAGTAATACAAGTAATAATTAGCATAATTAATAGAAATAATAACATTTCTCATAATGATCCATGGAATGGAAGAACTTTAGAATGGCTTACATCATCACCACCACCAGCATATAATTTCGCAATTGTACCTCAAATAAGAGACACGATTGATGCCTTTTGGTATATAAAGAAAAATATTAATAATAATAAAAAATTAAAATATCAATCAATTAGTTTACCTAAAAATACAAGTTTTAGTATAATAATTGCTATATTTATATTATTACTTAGCTTTTCCATGATTTGGTATATTTGGTGGTTATCATGTATTAGTTTATTATCAACGATTGTTGCTATTATAGCGTATAGTGTTAAAAATAAGGAATATTACTATTTTTCAGTTAATAAAATTAAGTCTATTGAAAATAATAAATAAATATATTAGAAATAATTAAAATTATGTTAAATCTTTTTAATAAATCTTTGCAAGATAATCATATTAATATAAACAATAATATGTTTGGTCTTTGGATATATTTAATGAGTGACTGTGTATTTTTTTCAGTGTTATTTATTAATTATATTCTGTCATATAAAAATATGTTAAATATTATTAATATTAATTTTTATAATATTCCATTTGTCTTAATAGAAACATTAATTTTACTTACTAGTAGCTATACTTATTCTTTAGTAAGTTACTATTTTAGTATTAATAAAATAAAACATGTAGTTTACTACTTATCAATAACTTTTACTCTTGGGATATGTTTTATATATATGGAAATATATGAATTTATTCATTTAATTAATAATAATTTAGGCCCAGATAAAAATTATTTTCTTTCTAGTTTTTTTACATTATTAGGGGTACACGGAATACATATAATAGTTGGGTTAATCTGGTTTATAATATTACTATTACAAATTTACTTAAATAAATTTGATAAAGTAAAAAATAACTTATATTGTTTAAGTTTATTTTGGCATTTTTTAGATATAGTATGGATTTTTATATTTACAATCGTTTATTTATTTAGTTTTAGTTTTCTTAAAAAGTAAGATCATTAATAATGAAAAGTAGATACTTATTTGGGTTTTTATACTCTGTAATATTAACAATAATTCCATTTGTTTCATTAATATTAAAAAATCAGATAGCATTATTAATATTAATTGTTTGTGGTATATTACAAATTATAGTACATTTTATTTATTTTCTAAATTTTAACTTGTATTTAAGAAATAAATGGTATCTTATATCTATATTATTCACTTTAATTATTATTATTATATTAATTACTGGTTCAATATGGATTATGTATCATATATAAAAATTTATTGCTAAATATTTAGTATATAAATGATAATAAAGTATATAAGAAGTATAAAACTTAAAATTATTATTGGTAATTTATTATCTTTAATCAGTGGTTTTTTATTATCTTCCAAAGTTATAAAAACAGTAGATATTAATTTATTAAGTTATACAGTATTAGGAATGTTTTTTTTATTAATATCTAATTGTTTGTTGAATAATTATATTGATAGAGATATTGATATGATTATGAATAGAACTAAAAATAGATTACCAATGAATAATAGTAAAATATTATCATTATTAATATTATTAATATCTATTATATTAGCTATATTAGGATTATCAATATTATTTATTACTAATAATTTACTAGTTTTTATTTTATCTATCTTTGCTACTATAATATATATAATATTCTATAGTCTTTATCTTAAAAGACGTTCCTCACATAGTATATTAATAGGTAGTTTATCAGGGGCTATGCCACCAGTAATTGGATATTGTAGCGTACTAAATTTTAATTATGAATCACTAATATTAATGTTAATATTCATAATTTGGCAAATACCACACTCTTATTCATTATCAATTATACATGTTGATGATTATAAAAAAGCTAATATTCCAGTATTACCTTTATATTATGGTTGTTTAATTACTAAAAAATATATTATTATTTTTATTATCCTATATATATTACTAATATTTTTACTAAGTGTTATAACTAATAATAGTTTATATTTTATTATTATTAATATTCCTGTTATGATAACATGGTTATATACATCATTAATAAATCATAATATATATATTTGGGCTAAAAAGATATTTATTTTGTCTATTATAAATATTAATGTATTTAATTTATCTATACTAAGTTTTTATAAGATATAATATACATTTCATTTATATAAAATCACAAATATTTATAACATATATGAATATTAAAGCAATACGTATCATTATTGGTACATGTGTTTTGTTTATTATAAGAGTAGTTAGTACATTTATACTAATACCAGTAATTACTAATTATGGTAAATTATTTAGTATCAATGATTTACTGATAGGGATATCCATTAGTATATATGGTATTATGCAAATAATATGTCAAATTCCATTCGGAATTGCCGCTGATAAATTTAATCGTAAAAATTTAATTATATTAGGATTATTAATATTTTTATTTGGTAGTTTAATAATTATTAAATTAAATAATATTTATGGTTTAATTATAGGTAGGGCTGTACAAGGAATAAGTGCTATTAGTCCAGTTATTATGAGCATAATATATGACTCTATTAATAATAAATATTATACCACAGCTATGATGTGTCTAGGAATTAGTTTTTTAATATCTTTTATTATTTCAATTATATTTGGACCAATAATATCTGAATTAGTTAGTTTTAACGCATTATTTACATTTGTAGTTGTATTATCAATATTAGGAATTATCATTGCTTATTTTATTATACCAAGTATAGAATTAAATAAAACAACAAAAGATAAACCTACAATTAATATAATTAGTATAATACTAAATAAGAATTTAATTTTAGTGAACTTTAGTATATTTTGTTTACATATACTACTAGTATCAAATTTTGTTACTATACCATATAATTTGATTAACGTCGGTATAAATTATTCTAATCATTGGAAAATATACTTATATAGTACACTATCTTTTATAATAACATTCACATTAATTAATATTTTTAATAAATATCAATATAAAAAACTATACATATTAGTTAATTTTATAATAATATTTTTAATATCAATCTTATTAAAGATAATTATTATTAATAAACTGTTACTAATAATTAGTATACAGTTATTTTTTATATCATTTAGTATAATAGAAGCAATATTACCACAATTTTTAAGAAACATAACAAATACTGTACCAATTTATAATGGTACATTATTAGGTGTATATTCTACTAATCAATTTTTGGGTAGTGCTACTGGTGGATTAATTAGTGGATTAGTGTTAAATATCACTAAATCAATAAAATTTGTATTGTTTATTAATATAATAATATTAATATTGTGGTTGTTCATAATTATTAAAAACTTTAATAAGTTAAAAGAAAATAATTAATTAGAAATATGAAAATTACGATATTAGGTTGTGGAGCATTAGGTAGGCTATGGGCGTATTTTTTAGCTAAAAATGGTAATGATGTTCAAGGATGGCTAAAAAATAAAAAAAATAATATAAACATTAATATCATAAATACTCACAATGTAAAAAATAGTATTGTATTACCAACAAATAATATACTACATTTAAGTAATAGTAATTTATTAATAGTAACATTAAAAATTAATCATATTATTTATGCTTTAAAAAAAATAATAAAATTTATTAACAATAATTGTATTATATTATTAATATATAATGGTATAGGTATAGAAAAAAAATTATCTTTTATTAAACAACCATTATTAATTGGAGTAACTAATCACGCCGCATATAAAAACGATGAGATTGTTTATCATAATTACCAAGGATTAACAGAAATTGGTAAAATAAATAAACACATAACAAATATTCAATATGATTTTTTAATAAAAATATTAAATTTATCATTACCAAATGTTGTTTGGTGTAAAGATATATATGCTAGTAAATTAAAAAAACTAGCAGTTAACTGCGTTGTTAATCCATTAACAACAATATACAATTGTAAAAATGGTGAATTATTAAAATATAATAAAAGTATTTTCTTAATATGTAAAGAATTATCTTATATATTAAGACATATGGGTATATTTATTAGTACTACTAATTTAGTAGTGATAACTAAAAATGTTATAAGTAATACTAAAAATAATTTATCTTCTATGCTACAAGATATAAAAAATAATAAGTATTCAGAAATAGATTATATAAATGGTTACATTATAAAATATGCAAAACTACATAATATATATGTTTACGAAAATATAAAATTATTTAATATAATAAAACATAAAGAGTTTAATATTATTAGCTGTGATAATTAATATTACAACGATTAATTATTAGAACTTTAAAATATCTAATATATGATGATAAAAATATTATGATAATAAAAAAAAATAAATATAAAATATTAACTACCATTAATAATCCTATAGAATTACGTAAATTATCAATTCAAGATCTTGATATTATGTGTTATGAATTACGAGAATTTTTATTAGATACTGTTAATCAATCAAGTGGTCATTTAGCATCTGGTCTTGGTGTAGTAGAATTAACTATTGCTTTACATTATGTTTATAACACTCCTACAGATTTCTTAATTTGGGATACTGGTCATCAAACTTATCCTCATAAAATAATAACTAATAGACGTAATTTTATGAATACTATTAGACAAATTAATGGATTACATCCATTTCCTTCAAGAGAAGAAAGTGAATATGATGTGCTAACAGTTGGTCATTCATCAACTTCTATTAGTGTTGGTTCTGGAATAGCAATAGCAATGAAAAAACAATATAAAAATAGACATGTAGTTTGTGTTATTGGAGATGGGGCAATAACAGCAGGAATAGCTTTTGAAGCAATTAACCATACAGGTTATACTAAACCAAATATACTAATAATTTTAAATGATAATGGTATATCTATTTCTAATAATACAGGAGCCCTTAACAAATACTTATCTAATATTAAAAAATATAATCCTTTAAAAAAATCAAACAAAGTAACAAAACAAATAATTGATATATCAAAAAATATATATACTGACAAAACAATTAATTTGTTTCGATATTTAGGATTTAATTATGTTGGTCCTATTAATGGCCATAATATAAAAGAATTAATTAAAATACTAAGTATCTTAAAACTAAAATCTGGACCACAATTATTACATTTGGTAACAATTAAGGGTTATGGTTATCTACCAGCAGAACAAGATCCAATTAGTTGGCATTCAATACCTAAATATAGTATATCTGATAATAGTTTATTATTAAATAATAATATTACGTATTCTAGTATTTTTGGTGATTGGTTATGTAATACTGCAAAAAAAGATAGTAAATTAGTTGCTATTACTCCTGCTATGAGTTATGGATCTGGTATGAATAATTTCTCCTGCCAATATCCAAAACAATTTTTTGATGTAGCTATTGCTGAACAACACGCTATAACTTTTGCAGTAGGACTATCAATTGGTGGTTATAAACCAGTAGTATCTATTTATTCTACTTTTCTACAACGAGCTTATGATCAGATTATTCATGATGTAGCACTGCAAAATATTCCTATTTTATTTGTTATTGATCGTGGTGGAATAGTAGGACCTGATGGAAAAACTCATCAAGGATCATTTGACTTATCGTATTTACGATGTATACCTAACATTATTATCATGACTCCAAGTAATGAGGATGAATGTAGACTAATGTTATATACTGGTTATCAAAATGAAACCTGCCCTAGCGTAGTACGTTACCCAAAAAAATTAGTTACTGGAATAAATAAAATAACCAAATTACACAAAATTTCTTTAGGAAAAGGAGTAATCCATCGTTATGGAGTTAATATAGCGATATTAAATTTTGGTACACTGCTAAAATCTGCGTTAGTTGTTGCTAATAAACTTAACAGTACTTTGGTAGATATGAGATTTGTAAAACCATTAGATACTTCACTAATTAAAAAATTATCTTTTAATCATAAAATTTTTGTTACTATTGAAGAAAATAGTATTGTTGGTGGTGCTGGTAGTGCTGTTAACGAATTCATTATGTACAATCAATTATCTGTAAAAGTATTAAATATAGGATTACCAGATTTATTTATTAGTCATGGTAATCAAAAACAAATACATATTAATCTAGGATTAGATAGTATAGGTATATATAAAAGAATTTACAATTGGTTAAATAAAGTTTTTTAATAAAGTAACAATACCTACAGTTATTAGTGCCGCTGATATATCATCAATCATAATACCAAAACCATTATTTATATTATTTAGATAACTTAATGGCCATGGTTTAATAATATCTAATATCCTAAATAAAAATATACTTAATATTATTTCTGTACATGATTTTTTATTAGGTAATAATAAAATTATTATCCAAGTCCCGATAAATTCATCTAATACTATTGAATAATGATCGTTAATACTAGAATGCATATTAATAATATGGCAAAATAATGTGCTTAATATAATTATTACTAGTAATATAGGAAAATATATGATAGATGGCGATATAATATAATATCCAATTATGGCACCAATAATACTAGCTATAGTACCAGAACAAGGTAAGTATCCTATACCAAAACCAATAACTATAATATGTATTAAGTTATAAATCATTTTATAATTTATCTAGAATTAATTTTTAATTAAAATGATCGTATCCTAATGGATTTTTTAAAAATTTACTATTGTAATTTAATAACAATAATCTTCTCCCTATATAAGGAATAATTTTACCAATACAAGTAATTTTAGTATTTTTTTTTAATTTATTTAAGAAATAAATATTGTTTTTTTTGATAGTAAAACATAACTCATAATCTTCACTATTACACACTAAATTTAATGCATCATAATAATTAACATACTTTCTTAAATTTTTAGATAACGGAATATAATTTAAATATATTTTGGCACTATATTTAGTACTACTTAACATATTATATATTTCTTTTAAAATTCCATCAGAAATATCAGTAGCAGAGTTAGCAATAATTCTAATTCTTTGACTAAATTTAACTGGTGGCCTAGGTCTTAGATGTTTACTTATGAAGTATAATTTATGTTTTTTATCAGAAACTTGAATATTTTTTTTTAAAATTTCTAATCCATAAGCACTATCTCCAAGTGTTCCAGTAACGTAAATCATATCATTTATATTCATTCCAGATTTAGTTAACTGTTTATTTATTTGTATCACTCCATATATAGTTGCCGTAATACTTAATAATTTACCTTTACTAAGATCACCACCTATTAAACTAATATTATAATAATTTAATTGTTTAAATAATCCATCACTAAATAAAGATAACCAGTACTCATCATACTTTGGTAATATTAAAGATATAGTAATCCATTTTGGAACACCTCCCATAGCTGCTATATCACTTACATTAACAGCTACTATTTTATATCCTAAATTACTTGGATTAACATTAGGTAAGAAATGTACTCCAGATACTAATGAGTTAGTACTTAATGTTATAAAGTATTTACTGCTGTCAATTGACAGTAATGCACAATCGTCTCCGATACCAAGTTTTACACAACTATCGTTTATTTTTTTTTTAAAAAAACGATTTATAATATAAAATTCATTCATAATATAATTATTTTTTTATATTAATTTTATTAATAATTTTATCTAATACACCGTTAATAAATTTATAACTACTACAAGAACCAAACATTTTAGCTAATTCAATAGCCTCATTAATCACTACCTTATATGGTATATAATCATGATATGTTAACTCAAATACAGCAATTCTTAATATTGTATGTTCTATATGATCTAATTTATTAATACTACGTGATAAATAAGGTAACATGACACTATCTAATTTATCATAATTGGTTAAAACTCCTAAATATAATTTATAAAAATAAGACACATCAATAATTGATTTATTTAATTTAAAAATAAAATTATTATTTACGTTTTTTATTATTCTTGAAGAGTATAACGCTTGTAATGCTCGTATTCTTGCTTTACGACGATTGTGTTTCAAAACTACCTTATTTTACACATTAAGTTTATCATTTCTAGTGTTGTTATTGCAATTTCTACACCTTTATTATTTAGTTTTATACCAGATCTTTTAACAGCTTGTTCTATATTATTAGTAGTTAATATACCAAAAATTATTGGTATAACATTACTTACTGATATTTCAGATAATCTAGATGCACATTCGTTAGCAACATAATAATGATGATCAGTTTCACCTTTTATTACTGTTCCTAATGTTATTATAGCTTTATATTTATTTATATGTATTAATTTATTAGCAGTTATGGGTATTTCATATACTCCAGGTACCCAAATAATAGTAATACATTCTTCTTTTATATTACCTATACGTATTAGTGTATCAGTTACCCCATCTAATAAGTTTTTATTTATAGATTTATTAAAACGTGATACAATTATGGCTATATTAGTATTATTACTAATTACAGTTTTAGCTTCTATTATATTCATTTTCTCTTTCATATTTTATAATAATTTATTAGGTATTAAACGGATTCTAATATCTATCCCGATCTTTTTTACATCTAAAATTTTAAACTTTATTGTTCTATTATTAGGTTTTAAATTTATATTAAATAATAGATTAGCGTTTGTACCTATTATTTTAGGTGATTGATATAATATAAACTCATCTATTAAATTTTTTTTAATTAAAATACTGGATAGTATTGATCCAGCTTCTACAAAAACTTTATTTATTTCATTTTTACCTAAATAAGAAAATAACTTAAGTAAATCTAAACATACTTTATTATTTTTTAAATATGTAGGTAAAATAATTTGCTTAATTTGTGGTAATTTTAGTAGATCATCATTAATAATAGATCTTATTAACCAAGTTGTTTTATTATCTTGAATTATATTAAAATCTTTGTTTATACGATTATTAACATCAATTATTACTCTAATAGGGTCTCTAATATATTTAGTAGAATAAAGATTTTTTGTATATTTTGGTAATAATGATTTACGTACTGTTAATCGTGGATTATCAGATATAATAGTTGATGAAGTAGATAAAATTACATCACTTTTTGCCCTAAAAATTTGTACATCCTGTCTCGATTTAGTAGAAGTAATCCATTTGTTATTATTAATAGCATAATTAATACGTCCATCCAATGATGATGCTAATTTTAAACTTATCCAAGGAATACCAGTACGAATTCTTTTAAAAAAATCGTAATTTAATTTTTCTGCTTCATCTAACATATAACCATATTCTACCAGAATTCCATGTTTTTTTAATTTACTAAATCCTTTACCAGATACTTTTGGATTAGGATCTATAGTAGCAGCTATTACTTTAAATACCTTACTTTTTATTAGAGCATCAGTACAAGGTGGAGTTTTACCATGGTAATTACATGGTTCTAAAGTAATATAAACAGTAGAACCATATGCATACTTACCAGCCATCATTAGTGCGTTTATCTCTGCATGATGACCACCATAATATTGATAATAACCTTCACCAACTATATTATTATCTTTTACTATGACACATCCAACATTCGGATTAGAAAATGTAGCAAATTTACCTAATTTAGCTAGTTTAAATGCACGAGAGAGATACATTCTATCTTGACTGTTCATAATAAATATTATTTTTTATTTAATTTTGATGTATTATTAACTATATTTTTTGTTAAATCATTATTAAGTAAATTTATTGTACCTTTGGGTAAGACAATAGAAATATAATCTAATTTAATAATTATTTTATTATTATCCACGAGTAGTAGTAACGCGTATCCGTTATTTGTTTTTTCTAAAACTATTCCTATTAAACCACCATTAGTCATAATCTCATCACCGTTTTTAATATTATTAATTAATAATTTATGTGATTTCATACGTTTTTGTTGAGGTCTTATAATCATAAAATAAAATATTAATATAAAAATAAACAGCATTAACAAAATTGAATAAGGATTACCTGATGATTGTGAATAGTTATTATAGTTAATCAACATTCCATTAATAAAATTATTCATTTAAATATTTTGTTAATTAATTAAAATTCTACATCAAAAAAATTTAAAATTTTAAACTAAGTTAATAATTTAAATAGTATACTATTATAGATAATATAAAACAATATATTGAATGATAATTTATTATTTTATATAGTAATATATATATTAAAATTTAATTTAATTAAAATATTTTATAGGAGATATATTATGTTAGTTACAAAAGTAGCACCTAATTTTACAGCTCCAGCTGTATTAAAAGATGGAACTATAATTGATAATTTTAATTTATATGAATATATTAGTAATAGATACGCTGTTATATTTTTTTGGCCAATGGATTTTACTTTTGTTTGTCCATCTGAAATAATTTCGTTTAATAAACGTTATGTAGAATTTAAACAACGTGATGTTAAAGTAATTGGTATATCTATAGATTCTGTATTTACACATAATGCATGGCGTTCAACTTCTATTAATAATGGTGGAATATTTAATATTAATTACCCAATGATTTCTGATATAAAGAGAGATATCATAAAATCTTATAAAGTAGAACATCCAGAACTTGGTGTAGCATTAAGAGCAACTTTTATATTAGATAAAGACAGTATTATACGTCATCAGTCTATTAATGATTTACCTGTAGGTAGAAATATAGATGAAATAATAAGACTTATAGATGCTTTTAAATGTCATGAAATCAATGGTCAGGTTTGTCCAGCGCAATGGCAAATAGGAAAAGATACAATTAAACCAACTAAAGACGGTATTGCTACTTATTTAAGTAATAATACTAATGATTTATAGTTTATTTTAATTAAAAAATTAGCTAGAATTATAAGATTATTTATTTTCTAATTTTAAACCTTACTATATCTTAGTAAGGTTTTTTATTATTATAAACTTTAAAATAACTTAGAATCTTTAATAATATTATTAAAAATATTTTATGTTACATTTATTTAAAGTATTATCAATTATTGTACTAATTATTAAATTAGTATTATTTAATAATAATTTATATGCTACAGTTTATCGGATATTTGATTCAAATAGTAGAATTATAGGTAAAAATATTAGTTTTATTATTCCGTTAAATAATAAATGTTCATTAGAGTATTTTTCTGCTAAATTTCAAGTAGGTATCACCAATATGTTAGAAGCGAACCCAAATCTAGATGTTTATTTACCTACATCTTGTACCAAAATAATTGTACCTAAAAAAATGATACTACCAAATACTTTACATAGGGGAATTATTATTAACAGCGCAGAAATGCGTTTGTATTTTTTTTTAAAAAAAAATAAAGTTATTGTATTTCCTATTGGAATTGGAGAAATAGGTAATGAAACTCCTAAAAATTGGATTACCTCCGTTAAATATAAAAAAAGTAATCCTATTTGGATTCCAACAAAAAATATTAGAGATGAATATATACGTAATGGACAATGTATACCAAAAATATTTCCTGCTGGTCCAAATAATCCAATGGGATTATTTGCTCTATATCTAGGTAATTATTTTGCTATACATGGAACTAATAGTAAATTTGGAATTGGGTTAAGAATTAGTCATGGTTGTGTACGTTTAAGAGATGATGATATTAAGTTTTTATTTGAAAATGTTCCGGTAGGAACTAGGGTGCAATTTATTAACGAACCAATAAAAATTACTAAAGAACCAGATAATATCATATATTTAGAAGTACACCAACCTCTATCTTCCAATAAAGAAGAATTTATGTCAAAAAAAATATTACCAATTAAAGTAAATAATTATATTAAACAATTTATCATAAATAATAATGTAAACATAAAGAAATTTAATAATGAATTAAATAGAAGATCTGGTATACCAGTAATAATTAATTAATCTAAAATTAGGACTAAATACCCGGGACGAGATTTGAACTCGTATAGCTTTTAGCTGAGGGATTTTAAGTCCCTTGTGTCTACCAAATTTCACCACCCGGGTATACAATAAAAAAAAGACGTGTCCCAGAATCGAACTGGGATAAACGGATTTGCAATCCGCTACATAAACCATTCTGTCAACACGCCAAAGTACTAAAGGTATTAACTAATATATAATATATTTTATGTTTTAACAACATTAAAATTTTTTATAAAATTCATGCCTAATGATATATAAATATTTTAGCATAGAATAAAAAGTTAGTACTAAAGCAATATATAAAAAGATTATACCAATTGTTAGTATAACGTAATTATCTGATTGATATAATAACGTAGTAATAGCAATAATTTGAATTGTAGTTTTTATTTTACTAATTAAAGTAACAGAAATATTAATATTTTTACCTAATCTAGCTAACCACTCTCTTAATGCTGAAATAATAATTTCTCTTGCAATAATTATTGACGAAGGTAATGTAATTAACCAATAATGCAATTGATCAGATATTAGTACTAATATTACTGAAATCATTACTTTATCAGCTACTGGATCAAGAAAAGCACCAAAATCACTTGTTTGTTTCCAACGACGAGCTAAAAAACCATCAAACCAATCAGTAATTGAAGCTAAAACAAATATTATAATACAGCATAATCTAGACCAATTAAATGGTAAATAAAATACAAAAATAAATAATGGTATTACTACTACTCGGAAAATGGTTAACCAAGTTGGTATATTAAATTGCATAATATAATATTGATTAATTTAAGTGTCAAAAAACATAGTATATTAGTAAATTTAATCTATTTAAAAATATTATAATAATTTGGGTCGTGTAGGATTCGAACCTACGACCAATTGATTAAGAGTCAATTGCTCTACCAACTGAGCTAACGACCCGTTATAACTACAACGGAGGAGTAGAGATTCGAACTCTAGAGTATTTCTACTACCGATTTTCAAGACCGGTGCTTTAAACCACTCAGCCACTCCTCCAAGTTATTACTAGTAATATCTATAATATTAGTATTACTTAATTAATTTACAATGCTAAAAATTTATGCTACAATTATATAATATTAGCATATTTTATATTATAAATTATAATACATAAAGTAATTTTATCAACATATACTATACAGTAGGAGTCGTTATGAATCAATTAGTTAAGGATATTTTAATTAATAAGCCTATTCTAAATACTAATAAAGTTTTACGCAATACTTATTTTTTATTATTTTTAACATTGTTATTTTCTGGATTTATAGCTACTATTAGTACAATATATTGTTTACCTAGTCCTGGTTTATTAATTGTAATAGTTGGATTTTATAGTTTATTGTTTCTAACACAAAGATTATCTAATAGTGTGTTTGGTATTTTTTCTACATTTGCTTTAACTGGATTTATGGGTTATACATTAGGTCCTACTTTAAGTAAAATATTATTTACCGGAGCTAATAATATAATAATTTTGTCTTTAATTGGTACTGCGTTAATATTATTATTTTGTTCTTTTTATGTTTTTATAACTAAAAAAAATATGTCATTTTTAATAAGCACGATAACTAGTGGATTTTTATCATTAATTATATTGAGTATTTTAAATAGCTTTTTTAACTTATCTATAATATCATTAACAATTAGCGCTGTATTTATTATTTGTTCTTCTATTTCTATATTGTGGGAAATAAGCAATATAGTTTATGGAGGTGAAACTAACTACATTAGAGCAACAATTAGTTTATATGTTTCATTATATAATATATTTGTTAATTTAATAAGTAGTATCAGTTTACTACGTAGATAAAAAAAAGATTAATTATAATATTTTATTATAATTAAATTTTAAAAACTTAATAGACTTATGTTTTTTAGTTTATCATAATAATTATAAAAAATTATTAAATTACTTATTAATACTTCTAAATTATGTTTTTTATGTTATTAATGGAATTTAATATTTATTAATATGTAGTATATGTTATATTATAAAATTAACTTTTATTTCTTATACTTTAATTAACAATCTATAGTTTAGTGTATAGTGCTTTATTTTGTATAATTCTATGTTGAGTGGACAAAATTTTTTTTCAAAAAAAGATTTAATAGCATCTGGATATGGTAAATTATTCGGTATAGATGGTCCTAAACTACCATTATTAAATATGCTAATGATAGATAGAATAACAAATATTAGTAAAAATTATGGTAATTATAAAAATGGTTTTATAGAAGCTGAGTTTGATATTAATCCTAATATGTGGTTTTTTTCTTGTCATTTTATAAATGACCCTGTTATGCCTGGATGTTTAGGTTTAGATGCTATGTGGCAATTAGTTGGTTTTTATCTTGGTTGGTTAGGTGGAAAAGGTAGAGGTAGAGCATTAGGAGTAAAAGAAGTAAAATTTATAGGTCAGGTGTTACCAACATCAAAACAAATTATCTATCGTATTCACTTACGACGTATTATTAATAATAAATTAATAGTCGGTATCGCAGATGGTGAGTTAATGTGTGATAATAAACTAATTTATACTGCTAATAATTTAAAGGTTGGACTATTTAAAAAACTAATTTGCTTTAAACAGTAAATAATTTATTTATTTACTATATCTAATATTGAAAATTGTTGTTGTGTTAAAGTTAGTTTCATTTCATTATATTTTTTTAGTTTATCTTTTACATTATTTATAATTGTTCTAGGTGCATATCTAATAAATTTATTATTAGATAATTTTTGATCTAATATGTATATTTTTTTTTCTATTTTAATTAAATTAGTCTTAATCTTTTTTAATCTAATATATAGTAGATTTTTATCTAAATTATCCAATGGCATCATTAATTGAATATTATTTATCTTTTCAAAAATACAAATATAATTAAATTTTTTGTTATTTTTTAATATATTAATAGAATTTAATTTAGCTATATTTCTAATATACTTATCATTATTTAATATTAATAATTCTTCTTCAACAGTAAGATTACTAAAAATAATTTCTACTAATGCATTATTATTTATATTTATTTCTGATCTCATCTTTCTAATTGTATAAATAATATTTTTTATTAAATCAATACTATTAACTATATAATTAATATTATTATACGATTGATAATTTGGAAATGGTTGTAGCATAATAGATTTATCACTATTAAATTTTTTACTAATACATTGCCATATATGCTCCGTAATAAATGGAATAATTGGATGAGTTAGCAATAGTATTTGCTTCAAAACTAATAGTAGTGTATTCTTAGTATACTTAATTTCCAATAGTGAACCATACTTAATATTAACTTTTGCTAATTCAATATACCAATCACAAAATTGGTACCATATAAATGAATATAATGTACTAGCAGCTAAATCAAATCTATAATGATCTAATGCATACTTAAATTTCTTTATTACTTTATTTAAT
The DNA here is from genome assembly GCA_025728535.1 of Candidatus Lightella neohaematopini. Lineage (GTDB taxonomy): Bacteria > Pseudomonadota > Gammaproteobacteria > Enterobacterales > Enterobacteriaceae > Lightella > Lightella neohaematopini_D. Next base: position 53,935 of record JAOBJO010000002.1, on the reverse strand, counting down.
TTTATTAATATCCATTTATCTATTAAAGATAAAGATGACATTTGATAATTACAAAAATTTTCACTATTCAATAAAACAAATCTACTAACCTGCCATAATTTATTACAAAAACTATAGTAACAATATACTTGATTAATATTATAATTAATATTTCTATGTGATGAAGACATAGCTATTAAAGCAAAACGTAAAGCATCAGCGCCACAAGCATTAATTCCATTAGGAAATTTATCTTTAGTGCATTTTATAATATTTTTAATTGTAGTAAAATTATTTATCTCTTTAATACGTGTATGAATTAAATTTTTTAATGGTATACCATCTATTATATCTATAGGGTCAATAATATTACCTTTCGACTTTGACATTTTTTGTCCATGTTCATCACATATTAATCCGGTAATATATACTGTTTTAAATGGTATATTAATTAAGTTATTATCCTTAATTAAATAAGATGTTAACATAATCATTCTAGCAATCCAAAAAAATATTATGTCAAATCCACTTATTACTAAATTAGTTGGATGAAACATTTTTAGTAGAATAGTATTTTTAGGCCATCCTAAAGAAGCAAAAGTCCACAAGGAAGAAGAAAACCATGTATCTAATACATCATTATCTTGATAAAGTATAATATCTTTATTTAAGTTATTTAATAATCTTATTTCTTGTTCATTATTACCAACATATATGTTATTTTTAATATCATACCAAGCCGGAATACGATGACCCCACCATATTTGTCTTGAAATACACCAATCTTGTATATTTTCCATCCAGTTAAAATATAAATTTTCATAACATTTTGGAATGAATTTAATATGTTCATTTTTAACAAGATTAATAGCTAATTTTGATAATTTACTAGTTCGCATATACCATTGATTAGTTAATAATGGTTCAATAATTTCATTATTACGAATATTATAAGAAATAATTAATTTGTGGGGTTTGATATTATCAATTAAATTTAATTCTTTTAGTTTATCTAAAATAACATTACGAGCTTCTAATCTATCTAATCCTTGTAAATAATAAGGTATATTATAAATATTTTTGTTATCTATTATTCCATAATTACTAATTATTTCAGGTTTATTAAGTATAGTTCCATTTTTTGAGAAAATATTAATAATTAATAAATTATGTTTTTTTCCAATTTGGTAATCATTGAAATCATGAGCTGGAGTAATTTTTACACAACCAGTACCTTTTTTAACATCTATATGTTCATCTGCTATAATTGGTAACTGTTTATTCAGTATTGGTAATATAACATATTTACCAATTAAATTTTGATAACGATCATCACTAGGATTAACAGCAATTGCAACATCACCCAACATTGTTTCAGGACGAGTAGTAGCTACAACTAAATAATTTAAATTATTTATAGTAAATTGATTATTAGCTAACGGATATCTTAAATACCACATATCACCAATACATTCTCTATTAGTCACTTCTAGATCAGAAATAGCAGTTTGTAATTTAAAATCCCAATTTACTAATTTTTTTCCTCTATATATTAGATTATCATTATATAGTTTTATGAATGCTAATTTTACTGAAGACGACATATTATTATCTAAAGTAAAACGATTATTATCCCAATATACAGAATTACCTAATCTTTTAATTTGGTAATGAATATAATCACTAAATTTATCCTTTATTTTCCATACTTCTTTAATAAAATCTTTACGATTATAGTTTATCCTAGTTTTATTATATTTATTTTTTAATATTTTTTCTGCTGTAATTTGCATAGCAATACCAGCATGATCAGTACCCATTTGCCATAGAGTATTTTTTCCCTGCATTTTATTGTATCTAATTAATATATCCATTAAAGTATATTGATAAGCATGACCAATATGTAGTTTCCCTGTAATATTAGGAGGTGGTATAACAATACAGTAATTTTCTTTACTGTTATCTTTAGTAGGATGAAATAGATTATTTATTTCCCAATATTTGTATATTAATTGTTCTATATTTTTTGGATTATAATGATTATTCATTAATTACACCTATAATTTAATATCAACATTTATTTATTATACTAAATTTTATTAAATAAAATCAAAATATTTAAATTGTAATAAGTATATCTAAAATTAGTTATTAATTTATTCAGTGTAATAGTTTTGAATTACATTAATATATATTATTATGATTATCATTAAGTATATATTTAGAAAAATGTGTAAAGTTCAAACTTTAGTAATACTAATTTTAGTATTAATATTTTTTTTTCATAAAATAATACGAATATTAAAATTAATTACTATTGGATATGTTAGTAAAAATTTAGCTATTATTTTAATAATTTTAAAAATTCCCGAAATAATACAAATCGTAACACCTATAAGTATTATAATAAGTGTATTTATTATTATACAACATATGCGTAATAATAACGAATTATTAGCTATATATAGCTGTGGATATAATAAAAATATAATACACTTAGTGTTGTTAATTATAAGTATTTTTGTTATGTTTTTTACTATTATTAATAGTATGTGGATTGTACCAATATCTAATAGATATTATTGTCAATTATTATTTAATAGTAAACAAAATAATATTAATCAGTTAATAATAAATAATTTAAATAATAATATTCAAAATAATAATATTATCACTAATAGAATATCAAATAATATTTTTTTAATAAAGATTAAAAAAAATAAATATTACCTAGCAAGTACTGGTAATATTTATAGTTTTATTTATAATAAAAATTATAAATTAATTATATTACATGATGGTAATAACTACTATTATGATCTATTTAATCATAATCTAATAACAGCAAAATTTAAGAAATATTATTTATTCTTCGATATTAAAAAAAATAAAAAGCATAATTTGTTAGTTAATCAGTTAAGTTTAAATCAATTAATATCTAACATCAATAATATAACTATAAATGAATTACATTGGAGATGTAGTTTGTTATTATCTATACCGTTATTTTATTTACTATCTACAACTATGTTAATTAGTAATATCAAAAAAATATTAAGCACTTCATTTATAATGATATTATATGCACTTTTTTTTATTATACAACATTTACTACGTATTAGTACAGTTAGCTATTCATATTTATTAATTTGGTTAATATATGTATGTTATTTAGTTATTACAATATTAATAAAATATTTAACTGATAAATTATTACTATGATATTAAATAGTATTAATAAATATATAAAACTACTTTTTGGTATACTAAATTTATATATTATAAGAATTATTTTTATTTATGCTATACAAATTTCGTTTATTATAAGTTTTTTGTCTTGTATTAATAAGTTAATTGAATTATTACATAAGTTATATAATTACTCTATTACTTATATTATATTAATAATTTTCTTTAATCTTGTTAAAGATATAGAATTATTTTTACCAATAATAATTTCTTTATCTGTATTATTTAGTATAATCTATTTAAAAATAAAGAACGAATTTATAGTAATTCTAACATTAAAAAAAAAGTATTATAATTTTGTGACACTATTAGTTAAAACTAGTATTACTGTATCAATACTTTTTCTAATAATCTTAGAAGTTATTCTATCTTTTAATTATCTTTTATTTAATTTTAATACAAAAAAAAATATTACTAACTATAATATTTATATTACAAATAATAAAAAATTAATCTTAATAGGTAATATATATAACAATAAAATATATAATATAAATATATTTTGTATTGTAAAAAATAAGTTATCCATTATTTATTATGCTAAAATGGCAAAGTTTATTAAAAATTACTGGGTATTATATCAAGTAAGATATTTAAGATTAACTAAACCTGTATTATATTATTATGTGTCAACTTATATATGGCATACTGATTTAACACCATATGAATTATATATTCTTACTGTAGCTCCAGAATTATTATCTATTAAACAATTATATCATCAAATTAATTATTTTAAAAAAAATAATATAGATTATTATTATTATCAATTATATATGTGGAATAAATTATTATTACCAATCAATATTACTATTATTATACTTATTATAACTTCATTAAGTTTTCGTAAAATAAATATATCATCTACAAAAAACATAATAAATGGTATAATAGTAAATGTCTTGTTTTATATTATACATCAATTTACATTATATATAAGTTTTATTGCGCATAAAACACTACCATTAATAATATTAACACATTTAATAGTATTAATATACTGTATAAAAATTAATAAAAATATAATATAATGAGTACTTACTATAAACCGAAGTGGCGAAATTGGTAAACGCAGTTAACTCAAAATTAACCGTCTTAATGACTTGTCGGTTCGAGTCCGGTCTTCGGTAATTTTATATTTTTAACGATTACGAAATATTATTCGGCCTTTATTTATATCATAAGGAGTTAACTCAACAATAACTTTATCTCCAGTAAGAATTCTAATATAATTTTTACGCATTTTACCAGAAATATGAGCAGTAACTATATGATTATTATCTAATTTAACTCTAAACATAGTGTTAGGTAATGTATCTAATACAATCCCCCACATTTCAATATTATTTTTCTTATTCATAAATATTTTTAATAATTATTTAAGTAATCTATAACATCTAATGCAGCTATACAACCACTACCAGCAGCTACTATAGCTTGTTTATAATTACCATAAACTATATCACCAGCTGCAAAAATACCAGGTATAGAAGTAGAAGTTTTATAATTTTTATTAATATTTGTATATATATAATTATTTTTTAATACTAACTGTTTATTAAACATATCAGTATTTGCAATATGACCTATTGCTAAAAACAAACCATCAATATTAATATTTTTGACATTTTGATTTATTAAATTTTTAATATTAATACTAGTTAAAATATGATAATTACCTAATATTTCTTGAATGATGCTATTCTTATACAATATAATCTTGCTATTTTTAACCAAAAAATTAATTTTATCTACTATTATAGGTTCAGCGCTAAATTTATCTTTTCTATGTATAATATATATTTTTTTTACAATATTTGATAAATATAAAGCTTCTTCTAATGCAGTATTACCACCACCAACAATAGCTACTATCTTATTTTTGTAAAAACTACCATCACATAATGCGCAGGTAGATATTCCTTTGTTTTCATAAATTTTTTCTGACGGTAAACCCAAACGACGAGGATAAGTTCCAGTAGCAATAATTAATAAATCACATTTATATATACAATTGTTACTATACAAAATAAAAGGATTAGTTTTAAAATTAGTGTTCACAATACTATCATTAATAATACTTATTTTATATTGTTTTATTTGTTTGAATAATTTATCCATTAAGTCATAACCAGATATACTATATTCTCCAGGCCAATTTTCTATACTAATAGTGTTAACTAATTGTCCACCAATATTATTACCAGTAATTAAAAGTGGATTTAAATTAGCACGAGCTGTATACATAGCAGCGGTATATCCAGCAGGACCAGAACCTAATATAATTAATTTATTATACCTAAACATAAAGTATGAAATAATAATTATTTAAATTTTAAAATATTAACAATTTACTATTTATTAATATATATTCAAAATATTATATATAATATAATTAATAATTAAAAATTAAGTTAGATAATTAATAAACATTAGTTAATATGAAATTATTATTCTATCTTAATATTATAATTATTTATAATCATAAATCGAATAATTTTTTTCAATATCTTTAAGAGCAGCGATTGTACATTTATCATTAATTTTGTTATTTAGTATAGACATTCTCTCATTGTTTTGTATATTTCTTGCTTTACTTGCAGCAATTAAAATTAAATCAAATACGTTACCTACTTTTTCTACTGCTTTCTGTACAGTTATCCTTGCCATAAAATTCCTGATCTAATAAATAATTATTTTTTTGATATTTAGTTCTTAATTGTTCAGCTAATATAATAGCTTTTAATTGTTTTAGAGTTAAATCAAATTTATCATTTATTATTAAATAATTATATTCCTTATAATGCTTTATATCATTATAAAACTGTTTGATTCTATTTTTAATAATATAAGTACTGTCTTGACCTCTTAAATATAATCTGTTATTTAATTCTTCTATAGACGGTGGAATTATAAATATACTACAAACATTTGATAATTTACTTTTAACTTGTCTTGCTCCTTGCCAATCTATATTTAAAATTATACTAGTATTTTTATTTGTTAAATTTTCTATATTTGAATATGCGGTACCATAATAATTACCAAAAACAATAGCATATTCTAAAAAAATTTTTTTCTTAATCATCTCTTTAAATTCTTTTACCGAAACAAAAAAATAATGTTTTCCATGTTTTTCTCCTATTCTTCTCTTTCTTGTTGTATATGAAGTTGATATTACTATATTTTTTAGGAATTTATTACCAATAAATGATTTAATTAAGCTAGATTTCCCAGTACCACTAGGTGCAGAAATAATATATATTATACTATAATTTAACATAATATATCAATACTAATTAATAAAATTATTAAATTAAATATATTACTATAAAAACAAAATAATTAACATTTTTTTATTTTTAACATATAAAATTTTTTCCTAAATACAATAATTTTACTTGCTTGTTAGATCTAATTTCTTCAGGTGTACCATGAGCTATAACTTCACCTTTATATAAGATATACAATTCATCACATAAATTAAAGATTTCCTTAGTATTATGATCAGTAATTATTACCCCTAAACCATCATTATTTAATTGTTTAATAATACTTTTTATTTTTGATATTGATACTGGATCTATACCTAAAAATGGCTCATCGAACAATATAAATTTTGGATTAGTTGCTATAACACGAGCTATTTCTACTTTCCTACATTCACCTCCAGATAATGTATATCCAATACTATTAATTAAATGTTCTATATTAAATTTTTTCATTAATGATAATACTAATTCATTTTTTTTTTATACGACAAAAACTTTTTATTTTCTAATACAATCATAATATTATCGAAAACACTTAAGTTACGAAAGATGGAAGTTTTTTGAGGTAAAAAATTAATACCATAGTATACTCTTTTATGTATAGAAAATTTAGTTATATTAATATTATCAATTATTATATCTCCATAATCATTTTTAATAATACCAATAATTGTATAAAATATAGTAGTTTTACCAGAACCATTAGGTCCTAGTATACCTATTATTTTTTTTGAACTAAAGCTTAAATTAATATTATTAATTATTAATTTATTATTATATTTCTTAATAAGATTTTTTATAATTAAAAAACTCATTCTAAAAATATTTAATTAGAATATGTACCTGCTTTTTACTACTATTAAATAGTAGTATTTGTTTTTTATTAATTGTATATACTATATATTTACTATAAATATGAATATTTTTATAATAAATATTAACATTATTTATTAAGAGAATAATATTTTTATTTTTGTTAAAGTAAAATTGATTAGATTCACCTAAAAAATTAATATTATTATTACATATTCTAATATGTATTAGCGGGCTACCATATCCATAAATAATAATATTATTATTATGATTAATATTACCAATAACTTTATTGGCATTAATTATTATATTAGAATACTTAATTTTAACATTATTACTAAATTTAATAGTATTATTAAATAAATTAATTATTTGATTATCTGATGATATTGAAATATTATTTATTATATTTGCTAAAATACTACATTTAGTAGTTAAAATTAATAATATATATAATAAAAAATTAATTATTTTTAGATAATTTTGATAAAAAGAAAACATAACTAATCTATCTAACTATATTAACATATTTTATTAATAGTAATAATTAAAATATTAAAATTATTGAATATATAACAGTATTTTAATTATTAAATTAATAAGTTAATTTATTTTGCGCAATAAGTAATAGATCACATACTTCTCTTACTGCTCCATTACCACCCACATAATTAGTTACATAGTTAGCTATTTTAAATAGAGCTGGATGAGCATCAAATACAGCTACACTAAACTTTACTAATTTCATAACAGGAATATCTATTAAATCATCACCGATATAAGCAGTATCATCAACAGTTAAATTTAACTGATTTAAAATTTCATGTAATACTGGAACTTTATCTAATTTATTTTGATATATATACTTAATATTTAAAGTATTACAATAGTAATTTACTACTTTAGAATATCTACCGCTAATTACTGCAACCTCTATATTAAATTTTTTTAAACAAAAAATACCATAGCTATCACGAACATTAAATGATCTTAATTCTTCACCATTATGATCAACATAAATAATGTTATTAGTCATAACACCATCTATATCACAAACCAATAATTTAATATTCTTGACAAGATTTAATATTTTTCTTGTTATTAAATTATTATTAATATTTTTTATGTTTTTCTCATTCATTAGTTTAATTTATATAAAAATATCATATATGTTAATTATACCGATTAATTTATAATTATCTATTACAATTAAATTTTTTATTCTATTTAATTTAATTAAATTAATAGCATTAATCAGTGGTTGATTAGATTCAATACTAATTAAATTAGTCTTCATTACTAACGAAATATTCGTTTGTTTTAAATTACTATTTTTAAATAGAAAATTTTTTATATCTTTATTTGTTACTATACCAATAACATTATTATTTTTATTAAAAATGATAACTATACCTAAATAATTATTTATTTTTTTCATTACTTCATATAATGAAGTATCATGATAAACAATAGGTACATCTTTAACATTACGCATAACATCACTAACCTTAATTAAATTAGTATTTTTTATTGTACCTTCTGGATGTGATAAAATAAACTTACTTAAAGTAAAATTTTTTACTTTAGACAAAGTAATTGCTAAAGTATCTCCGATTATTAACATAGCAACAGCACTAGTAGTTGGTGCTAGTCCAAACATGCAAACTTCTTGCATAATATTAGTGCAAATATTAACTTGGGATATTTTACTAATTGTACTACCAATACTTCTTGTTATGCTAATAATATTAACTTTTAGATATTTTAATGTTGGAATTAAAACTAATAATTCTCTAGATTCTCCAGAATTAGATAATATTACAATAATATCATTACTAGATATCATACCTAAATCACCATGACCAGCATCACTAGGATGAATAAAAAATGATGGAGTACCAGTACTAGAAAAAGTAGCTGCTATTTTTTTAGCTATATGTCCAGATTTACCAACACCCATTGTAATTACTTTTCCTGTACAGTATAATATTAACTTACATGCATTATGGAAATTAACATCGATGCATTTATATAATTTTTTTAAGTAATCTATTTCCTTTTTTAAAATAGATTTACCAGTAGATATAAAATCATCAAATATTGATATTTTGTTAAGAGACATACAAATTCCAATACTTTATGGTAAAAATTAACAAAATTTAATTCTAATAATTCTGAAATAAATACATAACTATGATAATAATATTATAAACTATTATCAATTGGTATATTTATTAAGTTAAGTAATATTTTATTTACAATATCAAATATAGTATAATCTAACACCAGTATGAATTATTTTATGTATTAATACAACCTGATTAATTAGTTATGGATATAAAAAAAATAAAACAAGATTTATTAGATTATTTATCTCCAAATAAGTGTTATATTAAAAATCATGATAATCATTTATTTATTGTGATTATAAAAGACAGTTTTATTAATTTGAGCATATTAGAAAGGCAACAAGAAGTTTATAAACCATTAGCTAAATATATAAAAAATAAAATTATTCATTCTGTATCTATTACAACATACACTACAGAAGAATGGAAAAATTATAATAATAAAAAATAATTAACATATCAAAATTTTTTAATGAGTAAACTATGTATTTATGGTCCAACTAAATTAAGTGGAAAAGTAAATATTTCTGGTGCAAAAAATTCTGCTTTACCAATATTATTTGCTACACTATTAACGGAAAATATTGTAGAAATAAAAAACTTACCTAAATTAAAAGATATTGATATAGCAATAAAATTATTAGATAGATTAGGCGTAAAAATAAAACAAAACAAATCAATATATATTAACCCAAAAAATATAAATATATGTTGTCCATATTATCTATCAAATAATATAAGAGCATCTATATGGATGCTGAGTCCATTATTAGCTAGATTTGGTTACGGTACAATACCATTACCTGGTGGATGTGTTATTGGTAAAAGACCTATAGATCTTCATTTATCTGGATTAAGAAAATTAGGAGCTAATATAACTGTAAACGATAAATATATTAAAGCATCAGTATCAGGAAAATTAAAAGGGGTCTATATAAATATGAAAAAAATTAGTGTTGGAGCAACATTAACTATAATGATTGCTGCAACATTAGCTATTGGTACTACAGTAATAGATAATGCAGCTAAAGAACCAGAAATAACTGATACTGCTAATTTCTTAATTACTTTAGGAGCAGAAATATATGGAGCAGGTACTAATAAGATTATAGTAAGTGGGGTTAACTACCTTAATGGTGGTGTATATAAAATACTACCAGATAGAATAGAAACTGGTACTTTTTTAGTAGCTGCTGCCATTTCCAGAGGACATATTACTTGTTATTCAACATATCCTAATTTATTAAATGAAGTATTAATTAAATTAAATGAAGCAGGAGCTGATATTAAAACTGGAAAAAATTGGATAAGTTTAAATATGCATGGACAAAGACCTAATGGTGTTATAATAAAAACATCTCCATATCCAGGGTTTCCTACTGATATGCAAGCTCAATTTAGTTTACTAAATTTAGTTGCTAATGGTGTTAGTAAAATTACTGAAACAATATTTGAAAATCGCTTTAAACATATTATTGAATTAATTAAAATGGGTGCAAAGGCAAAAATAATAGGTAACACTGTATTTTGTTATGGAGTTGAAAAATTATTTGGAACAGATGTTGTAGCTACTGATTTAAGATCATCGATTAGTTTAATACTAGCTGGTTGTATTGCTCAAGGAGTTACCACTGTACATAATATACATTATGTACATAGAGGTTATGATTCTATAGAAAAAAAGTTAAAACTAATTGGCGCAAATATTAAATCTGTCGATAATTAATTATATTTAGTTAACTAATAAAAACATATTAGTTTTTCCCCTAATGATATGGAATACTATAATATTTAGTTTTTTATTTAGAATTTTCTTTAGTTGTGTAATATTACTAACATCTTCTTTATTAACACCAACTATTATATCATTCTGTTGTAAACCAATACTAAATGCTGGAGAATTTTTAACAACACTATTAACCAATACCCCTTTTACTTTATAATTATTACTTAATAAAGCTCCTTGTAAAATAGGTATACTAATAATTTCTTCCGTACTATCATTAATATATTTAATATTACTATCTTCTAATGTAACGGAAATATTACTGATTTTATTATCTCTTAATATGCCAATAGTAATAGTATCTCCGGGATTAGTAATACTAATTTTTACTCTTAATTCAGCAAAACTTTTAATTTTTCTACCATTAATTGAAATAATTATATCCCCTGCCTTAATACCAGCTTTATAAGCTGCTGAATTCACCATAACTTCACTAACAAAAGCACCATGTTGAGCATTAATTTGTAAAGCATTTGCAATATCAGCTGTTAATTCTGTACCCTTAATTCCTAATTGACCCCGTCTAATTTCACCATACTTAATTAATTGTTCACTTAAACTTTTTACTATATTACTAGGAATAGCAAATCCAATACCTATATTACCTCCATTGGGAGCTAAAATTGCTGTATTAATACCAACTAATTCACCATTTAAATTAATTAAAGCACCACCAGAATTTCCTCTATTTATTGAAGCATCAGTCTGTATAAAATTTTCTAATCCTTCTAAATTTAATCCACTTCTGCTAAGAGCAGATACAATTCCTGATGTTACGGTTTGTCCTAAACCAAAAGGATTACCAATTGCAATAACAAAGTCACCAACTTTTAAATTATCAGAATCAGCTATTTTAATTTCTATTAAATTACTTGGATTAGATATTTTTAATAATGCTAAATCAGTTTTGTCATCACATCCAACTAATTTAGCATAAAATTCTCTTCCATCGTGTAATTGAATTTTAATTTTGTCTGCGTTATGTATTACATGATTATTAGTAATAATATAACCATTATTAGCATCTATAATTACACCAGAACCTAATCCTTCAAATTGACGGATACTATTATTGTTTGGTATATTAGGACCAAAAAAATACCTAAATTCTTTAGGTAAAATTGACTGTCTAACAATTTGTGTGCCTTCTATATGCATATTCACTACTGCTGGTAATACTTTATTAATCATAGAAGATAAACTAGGAACATTGTTAGAATTATTTATATATGTTAATGGAAACGATGCATAAATATTAATGTTATTAAATAAAATAATAATAAGTACAAATACTTTAAGTAATGAAAATATTATATTCATGCATAATTACCTTTTAATTAATGTTTATATTAAGTTTTTCTTCAAATTAAATTGCAGCTTTATAACAACTAAATATACATTATATACATACAAATTAAAAATTAATAAAATTAAAATATAATATTTTAATTTGTTGATATTAAATAAAGTTAATAATATAATAATCTGATTAATTTAATATTTTATTTTATCGACGATTTACTATGAGTAATAATTGTTGTTGGCATATAGTTAATGCAGAAAATCAAGTATTGGGGCGCCTTGCTAGTAATGTTGCTAATTTATTAATTGGCAAACATAAAATTAATTATCTACCTAATTTAGTTACTGGTGATTATGTTATAGTAATCAATGCTAGTAAAATAATTGTAACTGGTAATAAGTATAGAGATAAAATATACTATAAACATACTGGTTATATTGGTAATTTAAAAAAATTATCGTTTAAAGATCTTTTTATAAAAGATCCAAGATATGTTATATTACATGCTGTTAATGGTATGTTGCCCCGTAATTCTTTGAAGAAGATAATAATTAAGAAATTAAGAATTCATTTAAATTGTGATCATAAATATATATCACAAAAACCAAAAGTATTTAATTTATAAACGGAATATATCATGTCTTTATGTTATTATGGTACTGGACGTAGAAAAAGTTCTATTGCTAGGATTTTTTTAAAAGAAGGAAATAATAAAATAATAATTAATAATATTGATATTAATAAGTATTATAATAAAAAAATAATTATTTTTAAAATTAATCAAGTATTAAGTGTAGTTAATTTATTAAATAAATTTAACATATACATAACAGTTAAAGGTGGTGGTATTTTGGGTCAAGCAAATGCAATTAAACATGGTATTTCTCGTGCTTTAATAACTTATAATAATAAATTATATCGTAAATTACGTGAGTCAGGATTTATTACTAGAGATTCTCGTATTGTAGAAAGAAAAAAGGTTGGATTAAAAAAATCACGTTGTCGCCCACAATTTTCTAAACGTTAAGTAGACATAAATTTATATTATGTTACACAAAAAAGTATTTAACTTTAGTGCTAGTCAAGCAATGATTCCTTATCCTGTATTAAAACAAATAAAAAAAGATTTATTAGATTGGAATAATACAAAAATATCTGTAATGGAAATTAACCATCGTAGTGATTATTTTGTTTATATAGTAGAAAGTACTAAAAAATATTTACGTAAGTTATTAAACATACCATTAAATTATAAAATAATATTTTGTTTTGGTGGAGCAAGAGTACAATTTTCTATTATTCCAATTAATTTTATAAAAAGTAAATTTAATTCTACTGATTATATAAATAGCGGGTATTGGTCCAATATTGCTATAAATGAAGCAAAAAAATATTGTATTGTTAATAGAATAGATGTGTTATATAAAGAAAATGGATTGATAAAAGTTCATCCTATGAATAATTGGTTAATTTCAAATAATAGTTTATATTTACATTACTGTCCTAACGAAACAGTAGATGGTATATATATTGATGAATTACCTAATTTTCATAATCATGTTGTTGTTGCTGATTGTTCATCTATAATATTATCTCGTGTATTAGATATAAGTAAATTTGGTTTAATATATGCAAGTACTCAAAAAAATATTGGTTTATCTGGATTAACTTTATTAATAATAAGAGATGACTTAATAAATATAAATAAAAGCAACACAATACCATCAACTTTTAATTATCAATACTTAGTAAAGTATAATTCTATGTTTAGTACTCCACCTACTTTTATTTGGTATGTTACTAATTTAATGCTTAAATGGTTAACAAAACAAGGAGGATTATCTAAAGTTGAAAAAATAAATAAGACTAAATCTAATATCTTATATAAGATAATAGATAATAGTAATTTATATCATAATAATATTTCACCTAAGTATCGATCATACACTAATATAACATTTACATTATCTAATATTAATTTACATAAATTATTTCTAAAAGAATCTCATCATGCCGGTTTTTTAAATTTATCTGGTCATAAAGCAGTTGGTGGTATCAGGATATCTTTATATAATAGCATGCCATTAATAGGAGTAAAGAAACTTGCTAAATTTATGTATAATTTTTCTACTAGATATAGTTAATATAATTTTAATAATCTAATTTAGTATTACTGAATAAATAATAATAATTATTGATATTAATCTTTCTATTCTAATATTAGATTTTTTCATTATTGGTATACTAAATTTTTTATTGTATGGCCACAATAAAGGAATTCCTGCAGGAGTTAATATGTCAGCAATTATATGACTAATATATCCTATAATCATTGCATAGATTACATCTATGGGAATATTAATTTGTTTAATATTTATACAAATTATTATTATAATTATTAATAATAAACTATGAGTAACACTTCTATGTCCAAAAATTTTATAAATTGGTATAGATAACCACTTAAGTCTTTTTCCTATAAATGATTTAGGATGATCTATATCTGGTAGTAAACAAGTTATTAAACCCCCTAAAATAATATGATACCAATCACTATTAGCCATTGATTGTATCAACTTAGTTTTTTTTATTAAAATTATGTTAGATATAGCAAAATAAATATGTCCTTCAGCTGTCATAATTATAAATAATTATTTTAATTTATTAAAATTAATACTATACAAAATGGTATAGTATATTAACAATTTATGACAAATTACAACTAATATATTTAGTTTAAGAAAATTAAATACAGATATATTGCAGTTTTTTTACAAGAATGATATCTTGTTAAGATAATATAATTTTAATAATTTAATTAATTAATTTTGAAAAATTTAATGTATCAGGATAACTATAAAAATAATGTCTTTTGTGATCATCGAAAAATTGCTAAGCAACTAGATTTGTATCATATACAAGAAGAAGCACCAGGAATGATATTTTGGCATAATAATGGTTTAGTTATATTTAAAGAATTAGAAAAATTTATTAGATTACAACTAAATAATTTTTGTTATCAAGAAGTTAAGTGCCCATCCATGATGGATAAAAATATATGGAAAGTTACAGGTCATTGGGATAATTATTCAGATCATATATTTACTACTAACTCAGAAAATAGAGAATATTGTATTAAACCAATGAATTGTCCTGGACATATACAAATATTTAATCAAACAATAAGATCTTATCGTAATTTACCACTAAGAATAGCAGAATTTGGTAGTTGTCACAGAAATGAACCATCTGGATCTTTATATGGATTAATGCGTATACGTAATTTTACTCAGGATGATGCACATATATTTTGTACAGAAGAACAAATATATAACGAAATCAATAATTGTATAAATATGATATATCATATTTATAGTATATTTGGTTTTAAAAATATTAAAGTTAAATTATCAACTAGACCAAAGTATAGAATTGGTGATGATGATACTTGGAATTGGGCTGAGGAAAAGTTAATTAACTCATTAAAAGTAAACAATATAGTTTTTGATTATCAATTAGGTGATGGTGCTTTTTATGGACCAAAAATAGAATTTGTGTTACTAGATTCATTAGGAAGATTTTGGCAATGTGGTACTATACAATTAGACTTTTTTCTTCCGAATCGTTTAAATTCTTTTTATATTAATAAAAATAATTCACGTAGTACCCCAATTATGATACATCGTTCTATTTTAGGATCAATAGAGCGTTTTATAGGAATAATTACAGAAGAATATGCCGGATATTATCCAATATGGTTAGCACCAATACAGGTAGTTATCACAAATATAAGCATTAATCAATATGATTATGTTAACAAAGTTGGGAAAATCCTTATATCATTAGATATAAGAACTAAAATAGATACTAGAAATAAAAAATTGGGTTTTAAGATTAGAGAATATATTATTCATAGAATACCATACATAATTGTTTGCGGTAATGAAGAAATATCTTCAAAAAAATTATCAGTTAGGACTAGTAAAAATAAAGATTTTTACATTGTAAGTATTAATGAATTTATAGAAAAGATTAAATACGAAATAAATAATTATTTAATTTAAAATTAATATGGGAGTTAAACTAAAATTAACATAAGGTCAAAATTAATTAAATTTAAAAACAGAATTAATGAAGAGATAAGAGCAGATAAAGTACGTTTAATTAATATAGATTCAAAACAAATTGGTATTGTTACCCTACAAGATGCTTTACTTAGAGCAAGTAAGTTAAATGCCGATTTAATAGAAATTAATTCTAATATTATCCCTCCTATTTGTAAAATAATAAATTATGGTAAGTTTTTATATGAAAAGAGTAAATTAATTAAAGAACAAAAAAAGAAACAAAAATCTTTACATGTTAAAGAAATTAAGTTTAGACCAAATACACAAAAAAATGATTACAATATTAAATTACGTAATATTATTAGATTTCTAAATAAGGGTAATAAAGTAAAGGTAACTATAAAATTTAGAGGTAGAGAAATTATACATCAACAAATTGGTATTAATATACTAAAATGTATGAAAAATGATTTACATAAATTAATAATTATGGATAATTCATTATTAAAAATTGAAGGTAAACAAATTAGTGTTATGTTAACCCCACAAAAAAATATAGATAAAACATAAAATTACAAAGAGTAGCAAATATGTTAAAAATAAAAACAATACGTAGTTTCGCAAAGAGGTTTAGAAAACTATCATCTGGTAAAATTAAGTATAAAAAATCTAACATGCGTCATATTTTAATAAAAAAAACATCAAAACAAAAAAGACAGTTAAGATCTAAAGCAATGGTAACAAGAAGTAACTTAAAAATAATTAATAAATGTTTACCTTATTTGTAATGGTAATTTTTGGAGGATTATATGACTCGTGTAAAAAGAGGGGTAACTGCTCATCGAAGACATAAAAAAATATTAAAGCAAGCTAGTGGTTACTATGGAGCTAGATCAAGAACATATCGTTCTGCTTTTCAAGCAGTTATTAAATCTCACCAATATAGTTATAGAGATCGTAGAAATAGAAAAAGACAATTTCGTAAATCATGGATTATTAAAATAAATGCAGCTTCTAGATTATACGGACTAAAATATAGTCAATTAATATATAAGTTAAGAAAATTATCTATTCTGATAAATAGAAAAATAATTGCTAATATAGTTATAAATAATCCAAAAATATTTGAAAATTTAATTAAACAAATAAAACAATAAATTTTATTCATTATTTAATTTTTTTTATTAATATGTCTAACATTAAAAATTTACTTAACAAGGTAAAAAAAGAGTTATTCTTATCAAAGAATATTTATGATTTAAACTTAATTTACAGTAAATTCTTAGGTAAGAATAGTTACCTAAGTAAATTAACAAAAAAAATACATTTAATAAATATAAAAGATAGATCTTATGCAGGTAAATTAATTAATAAAACTAAGTGTGATATTATAAATATAATATCAAAACATAGAATATATTTAGAAAAAAAAATATTAGAAGAATCAGTAATTAATGAAAAAATAGATATTTCTCTTCCCGGAAGAACTATTAGTATTGGTGGATTACATCCAATTACATCTGCAATAATAGATATTAGTTATTTTTTTTGTAAATTAAATTTTATTAATGTTCCTGGATTAGAAATAGAGGATAATTATCATAATTTTGATGCATTAAATATACCAGTTAATCATCCATCAAGAAATCCTAAAGATACTTTTTGGTTAAATAAAGAAATATTATTACGTACACAAACATCTAGTATGCAAATCAGACATATGAAGCATAATAAGCCACCAACACGTATTATTTCTTTTGGCAAAGTTTATAGAAAAGATTATAATGCTACTCACACACCAATGTTCCATCAAATGGAAGGATTAGTTATTGATTATAATATAAATTTACTTCATTTAAAAGATATGATATGTGAATTTTTAAGTTCTTTCTTTAATAAGAAAATAACAATTCGTTTTCGTATGTCCTATTTTCCATTTACTGAACCTTCAATGGAAGTTGATATAATGATTAATAATAGATGGTTAGAGGTTATTGGTTGTGGTATGGTTCATCCAAAAGTATTAAAAAATTTAAATATAAATACAAAAATTTTTTCTGGTTTTGCATTTGGATTAGGAATAGAACGATTAGTTATGATACGTTATAATATTGATGATATAAGGTATTTTTTTAAAAATGATTTACGTTTTCTTAAACAATTTAAATAATGAGATACTAAATGATATTTAGTGAATTTTGGTTACGCGAAATTGTAAATTTAGATATCAACATAAATTATTTAGTTAATAAATTAACTATAGCAGGATTTGAAATAGATAGTATAAATTCACTAGATAATAATATTTCTGGATTAATAATTGGTAGTATTATAGAAATTAAATATTTATCAAAGTTAAATAACTTATTTTTACTAAAAATTAATGTTGGTTACAAAATTATTAATATTATTTTAGATAATGTAATAGTTAACTTGAATACTAAAGTAGTAGTTGCTCCAGTAGGTACCACTACTTTAGCTAATAAACATATAACATGTATTAAAACAAACGGTATAATATCAGAAGGTATTTTATGCTCATTTTTAGACTTAGGTATAAGTGAATATGGTAATAATATTATAATATTACCACATAATGCTCCAATAGGTTATGATGTAAAGAAATATTTAAATTTAAATGATAATATTATTAATGTTAATATTCCGTTTAATCGAGTTGATTGTTATAACGTTCTAGGATTAGCTAGGGAGATACTAGTACTTAATAATGTTAAGTTTAATTTATCTAATTATTATCAATTAATACCACCAAAAATAAAAGATATTATTAAAATTACTATAAAAGTTCCTTGTATATGTCCAATTTATTTATCAAGAATAATTAAAAATATTAGCATTAATAATCCATTACCTATATGGTTATTAGAAAAATTACGCAGAGTAGGTATAAAATTAACATTTTCTATTTTAGATATTATTAATTATATTTTTTTGGAATTAGGTTATGTAGTAATGATTTTTAGTAAAAATATTGTTAGTAATGGAATTATAATTCGTGAATTACAATCAACTGATAATGTGAAATATAATAAATTAGATTTCTTACCTAAGAATATAGTAATTTCTAATTATAGAAAAATATTATCTTATTTAGAATTATCTAGTAACACAAATGATAATGTTGATATAGTTATTGGTTGTGCTTTCTTTAATACTTTAGATAGTATTACTTATATTAATAAATTTACTAAACATAATAATTTTAATATTATCATGAATAAATTAGATTATCGTTTAGTAACAGTTGTTATAGAAAAAACTACTGAGTTATTAGTAAAAATATATGGTGGTGTTCCAGGACCAGTTATAAATATAACCCATGATAGGCTATTACCAAAAAATAAACAAATAGTGTTAAAAAAAAGTAAATTTTATAAGGTTACTGGAGTTAAGATATCAGATTCTAATATAGATAATATACTAAATAATATTGGTTGTTCAGTTAATAAAAATAAATATTCTTGGCGTGTTTATGCTCCTAGTTGGCGTTGTGATTTATTACAAGAAGAAGACTTAATTGAAGAATTAATACGTATATATGGCTTTAATAATATTTATAACAATACATTAAATAGTAAAAAGCAGATAATATTATCTGAGCATAAGTTATTAACATTATTAGATCGTGTTAAGATACTATTGGTAGATAGAGGATACCAAGAAATTATTAGTTATAGTTTTACTGATAAGCAATTACAAAATTTATTATATCCAAATAAAAAATTAATTACATTAACCAATCCGATAAATACTAATATGTCATCTATGAGATTATCTTTGTTACCAGGATTAATTCAAGCATTAATTTACAATAAAAATAGGCAACTACAATGTATTCGTTTATTCGAATCAGGATTTTGTTTTTCTTATAATGAAAATTGTACAAATAATAATTATATTACACAATATTTTATGTTATCAGGATTAATATACGGTAATTATTCGTATAAGTGTTGGAACTTATCAAATAGATTATTAGATTTTTATGATATTAAGGGTGATTTAGAATCGATATTTAATTTGATTGGTATAGTAGATAGTATAGAATTTAGAATTTGTAACAACCAAATACTACATCCCGGACAAAGTGCATATATTTTTTTTAAAAATATTTATATAGGTTTAGTTGGAACTATACATCCATTAATACAAAACAAATTATCTTTACCAAATAAAATATTAGTTTTTGAACTATTATGGAATAATATTAATAAATTTAATGAAAATAAAAAATTTAATTTATTATCTAAGTATCCAGTAAGCTATAGGGAATTATCTATTATAGTATCAGATAGTATATTATCTATTGATATTATTAAAGAATGTAAAAAATGTATTGATACTAGATTAATTAATGTTAAAATATTTGATGTGTACAAAGGTGGTAACATTTCTAAAGGTTATAAAAGTATTACTATTAGTATAAAAATACAAAATTATTACTGTAATTTAAAAGAAAGTGAAATATCTAATATTGTTAATGAATGTTTTTTAAAATTAAAACAGAAATTTGGTGCCTGTTTAAGATAAATTAATTTTTTTGGTTAAGAAATATTTTTTATATTGATAATTATTTATTAGTAATTATAATGTTATATTTAGTCTTCTTTGGTTGATTTTTTTAGATAATTTATTAAAAAAATTATTAATATTTTAAGATAAAGATTTATTAATATTAATAAGTACATATAATGATAAATAAAAATGAAAAAGATATAATTAATTTAGTAAAAACAAATGTTGGATATAAAGAAGGATTTTATACTAAATTAGTTAGTGATGAATTAAGTAATGGATTAAATGAGCAAGTAATACGTACTATTTCTAAAAAAAAACATGAACCAAATTGGATGTTAGAATTTCGTCTTCGAGCTTATCATACCTGGTTAGGTATGCGAGAACCGCACTGGTTAAATGCTTATTACCCTAATATTAATTATAACAATTATAGTTATTATTCTGCACCAAAATATAATAGTGATGTATTAAATAGTAAAGAAAGTAATAACTATTATCTTACTGATGAAGTAAAACAAACATTTGATAAATTAGGTATTCCTACTGAAGAAATTAATAATATTGCTATTGATGCAGTATTTGATTCTGTATCAGTATCTACTACTTATCAAAAAGAATTGTTGAGTTACGGTATTATTTTTTGTTCATTAAGTTTTGCAATAATTAATTATCCAGAATTAGTTCGTAAATATTTAAGTAGTGTTGTTCCTATTAATGATAATTTTTTTTCAGCTCTTAATTCTGCGGTATTGTCAGATGGTACTTTTATATATATCCCTAAAGGAGTTAAATGTCCAATAGAACTGTCTACATATTTTCGTATTAACTCTATAAATACAGGACAATTTGAACGCACTATTATTATAGCAGATAAAGATAGTTATGTTAGTTATATTGAAGGATGTTCAGCACCAATAAGAAAAAATTATCAATTACATGCAGCAGTGGTAGAAATAATTGTGTTAGATAATGCAGTGGTAAAATATTCTACTATTCAAAATTGGTTTGCAGGCATGAATAATGTAAGTGGGATATTAAATTTTGTAACTAAGCGTGCATTATGTGTAGGTGATAATTCAAAAATGTCCTGGATTCAATCAGAAACTGGATCAGCAATAACTTGGAAATATCCAAGTATTATTCTTAAAGGTAATAATACAGTAGGGGAATTTTATTCTATTGCACTTACTAATATGCATCAATGTGCTGATACTGGAACAAAAATGATTCATTTAGGTAAAAATACTAGTTCTACTATAATCTCTAAGAGTATTGCAGCTGGCCATAGTAAAAATACTTATCGGGGATTAGTAAAAATAGAATCTGCTGCTAGTCATTCACGTAATTATACACAATGTCATTCTATTATGATTGGTAGTAAATGTGGTACTTACACTTTACCTGATATTCAGGCACATAATAACACTTCTCAAATAGAACATGAAGCTTTAACCTCATCAGTAGGTGAAAATCAGTTATTTTATCTTAATCAAAGAGGAATAAATAATAGTGATGCTATTTCTATGATAATTAGTGGATTTTGTCAAGATATATTTACTAAACTTCCTTTAGAGTTTGCAATAGAAGCAAAAAAATTACTTACTATAAATTTAGATGAAGGATTAGGATAATATATAAATTATTTTATTTTGTTTTTAGTTAATCGGGGTAATATGTTAGTTATAGAAGATTTAAGTGTTAATATAAACGATAGTGTTATTATAAATAAACTAGATCTTATAGTTAATCATGGTGAAGTACATGTTATTATGGGTCCTAATGGATCAGGAAAAAGTACTTTATCTGCTGTTATAGCAGGTAATAAAACATATAACATTACTAATGGTAAGATATTATTTAATAATAATAATTTAATAAATCTTAATCCTGATGAAAGAGCAAAACATGGAATATTTATTGCTTTTCAATATCCAATAGATATTCCTGGTGTAAGTAATTTTACTTTTCTTAAAACAGCAATTAATAATGTAAGACAAAGTAATAATTTATTAGCATTAGATAATTCACATTTAATATCGTTAATAAAAAATAAAATTAAGTTACTAAATATGTCTGATGATTTATTACATAGATTTGTTAATGTTGGTTTGTCTGGTGGAGAAAGAAAATTAAATGAGGTATTGCAATTACTATTATTAGAACCGAAGCTATGTATATTAGATGAAATAGATTCAGGTTTAGATGTTGATTCATTAAAATTAGTAGCTACTACTATAAATAGTATAAGAAATAAAAGTAGATCATTTATTATCATTACTCATTATCAAAGAATTTTAAGATATATTGAACCAGATAAAGTACATATATTATATAATGGTTGTATTATTAAATCTGGTAATAAGTTTATAGTAGAAAAATTAGAGGAACATGGTTATGATTGGTTTACTAAACAGTAATGTTAGTAACTTACTAACTCAGTGGTATAAATTATTTAGTAAAGAAAAAATTTATAGCTCAACAAAATTTTATAAACATTGGAAATATATTAAAATGTTATGGTCCACGCCAAATATTTTTAATAAGTATTATAACAATATAAGTTATAATAAGTTATTGAAGAGTAAATTTGTATTACAAGATAATAGATACGTTAATAATATTAATGTATCTAGTATTATTCCAAATGTTTACTTACTAGTTTTTGTTAATGGTAATTTTTATTCTGAACTAAGTAATTATAGTAAAGGTATTGATATTAAACTCGAATATCATAACGATATTATAAATTTTAATAAAAATTCTGATATATTTTATCATTTAACAGAAAGTTTCTGTGACAAAACATATATTGTTGATATAAACAAAGATATTGATAAAAAACCAGTATATTTGTTACATATTAATGATGGTATATCTAACGATACAGTTAATATACTACAAAATCGTTACTATATTAATATTTTAGAAGGCACAAAAACCCACATTATAGAATATTTTACTGATAATAATAAACATTATTCTTATATTAATAATGTTAATACATTTATGTTTATTCATAATTATGCTAGTCTTGAATATACTAAGTTGTCATTAGTAAATTATTATAGTTATCATTTTAATTATAAATATATTACTATTAACGATAATGCTAAACTAAATAGTAATATATTTATTATTGGAAATAAAATCCATAAGGATGACATGTGTATTAAATTAAATGGAATTAATACATTAATACATGCTAATAGCTTATCTATGCTATTAAATAATAATAATAACTTTATTAATACTTATATACATCATTTTTCTAATAATTGTAATAGTAATCAATTACATAAAGCTATTGTTAGTAACAATAGTAGATATTTATTTAACGGAATGATAAAAATAAAGCAATCAGCTTCAAAAATTAACAGTAATATTTTTAGTCGTGGACTACTATTAGATAGTACTTCACAATTTAATACAAAACCACAAATAGAGATATATAATCGTAAAGTACATTGTAGTCATGGAGTAGTTATTAGTAGTATTAATCATGATCAAATTTTTTATTTATGTTCAAGAGGAATTAGTTATACCGACGCTGAAAAATTAATTATTAATGCTTTTTTTATAGAAGTAATTAATAAAGTTAATAATAATGAACTACATAAAATTATATTTGATATTTTCAAAAACTTAATTTAATTAATTATGATATATCCTATATCAAAAGTCAGATTAGATTTTCCAACTTTAACCAAGAAAATAAATGATAATAAATTAATATATTTTGATAGTGCAGCAAGTTCATTAAAACCTAATTATGTAATAGATCATGAAATGAACTATTATAAATATGAATATTCAGCTGTTCATAGAGGTATTCATACTATGAGCCGAGAAGCAACTGATAAAGTAGAACAAGTACGTCGTAAAATAGCTAATTTTATTAATGCTAAGCAAACTGAGGAAATTATATTTACTAAAGGCACAACTGAAGGTATTAATTTAGTTGCTTATAGTTGGGGGAGAACATTTTTATGTCCTGGGGATAATATTGTTATTACAGAAATGGAGCATCATGCTAATATTATTCCTTGGCAAATGTTAGCAAAAGAAAAAAAAATATTTATTAAATATATACCATTATTACCAAATGGTACTTTAGATTTATCTAAATTACCATTATTAATAGATCATAATACTCGTTTATTTGCTATCACTGCAGCATCAAATGTATTAGGTACTATTAATCCAATACAGGATATTATTAATCAAGTAAAAAATATTAGTAATACTTTAGTATTAGTTGATGGAGCACAATATATTATGCATCAGAAAGTTGATGTACAACTACTAAATTGTGATTTTTATGTATTTTCAGGTCATAAAATATATGGTCCAACTGGTATTGGAATATTATATGGTAAAAAATATTTACTTGATATTATGCCTCCTTGGGAAACAGGTGGGTCTATGATTAAAGATGTAAGTTTGATAAAAGAAACTACTTTTAATTATGTTCCATGGAAGTTTGAAGCTGGTTCACCTAACACTGCTGGTATTATAGGATTAGGTGCTGCTATTGATTATATACAAAATATTGGATTAAAAAATATTATTTCATATGAAAAATTATTAACTAAGTATGCTTTTGATATTTTAAATAATATTCCTAATATAAAAATTTACGGACCAAAGTATAATAGAATTAGTTTAATTTCATTTAATTTAGGAAATCATCATGCTTATGATATAGGTAGTTTATTAGATACTTATGGTATTGCTATTCGTACTGGTCATCAGTGTGCGTTACCAATTATGAATTATTTTAAAGTTAGTAGTATGTGTAGAATATCATTAGCTATGTATAATGATTATTTTGAGATAGATAAGTTGGTAGATATCTTAGTAAAAATTAATAAAATTTTAATAAATTAAATTTAATTATGAATCAAGAACAACTAATATACAATTTCAATAATTGTTTTTCTTGGGAAGAAAAATATTTATATTTAATTGAGTTAGGTCAGAAACTACCATTATTTCCTAATAAATATAAAATATCTAAGTATCTAATTTCTGATTGTCAAAGTCAGGTATGGATAGTTTTAACTAATCACAATAACAAAATTAATTTACAAGGATATAGTGATGCTTTAATAGTTAAGGGATTAATAGCTGTATTATTTATTTTGTATAAAAATTTAAGTTTATCTGAATTAATTAATTTTAATATATATCCATCATTAAATGATTTAAATTTAAGTAAATATTTAACAGTATCTAGAAATAATGGGTTAAATTCAATAATAAGGAATATAAAAAATCAAGCAAAAACAATACAATTACTTTATAGATAATAATTTCTATAATATAGTAGAATAACGCTAACCTAAACGTTATTCTACAACATAATAATTTTCTTTTCTTTATTTACGATAATTAGTAACCTGATTATCTAATCTTTGATTAGCTCTTACCGCATTATTCTTAGCATTTTGTATATCTGAATGCATATTATTCACATCACTACTCATTTTATTAAATTTTGTATCTAGTGTCTTAACTTCTGAAGATATTTGATTAATTTTATTTTTATTAGAACAACCAACTAAAGAAAAGCATCCAATGATTAAAATGCTTTGAATTAACTTAACACAATTCATAATTATTTTCCTTATAAAATTCAACAATATAATTAAGGTTAAACCCATTCATGATATAATTTATTAGATTTATATTGTATTATCAATTATTATTTATAATTTTTTTTAAAAAAAATTATATTATATAAATAATAATTATTATATTTTATGATACGTCCGAGTGGATTTGAACCACTGACCATCACTATGTCATAGTGACACTCTTACCAGGCTGAGCTACGGACGTATTAACATAATAAAAAAGTAGTAATATTTATACTACCATTATATTTAACTTAAATCTAGTAATTAGATTTATTTATTATTAAAAATAATTAATAATATAATTTATTATTTTAATATTATATATAAAAAAAAGGAAATAAATATATGTTTACTGGAATAATACAATTATCTACACCTATTATAGATACTAACAAAAAAAATAATTTTTTATCCTTATCAATAGAACTACCAAAGATTTTATTAAAAAATTTGGTTGTTGGAGCATCTGTTTCTGTAAATGGTTGCTGCTTAACAGCTACTATGATTAGTAGTAATATAGTTACTTTTGATATTATAAAGGAAACTTTATATTGTACTAACTTAAAATTCTTAAATGTTGGTGATATAGTAAATGTAGAAAGATCAATGAATATGAATAAAGAAATTGGTGGTCACTTAATTTCTGGTCATATTCATGGAATGGGTAAAATTATTAATATTATTAGTCTAGATAATAATAAAACTATTTGGTTTAATGTAGAAGATAAATTAATTAAATTTATATTACCTAAAGGCTTTATTAGTATAGATGGTATTAGTTTAACTATAGGTAAAGTAATTAATAATAATTTTTGTGTTTATTTAATTCCAGAAACGTTAAGATGTACTAATTTAAAGAATAGAAAATTATTTGATTTTGTTAATATTGAAATTGATTATCAAACTAAAACTATAATATCTACTGTAGAAAAATTTATGCAAAATAAATTTGGTAATTAATTTTTTAAGATTTAAGGAAATATAATGGATTCTATAATTGCTAAAATTAAAAAACAAATTAATAATAATCCTATACTCTTGTATATGAAAGGTACACCAGAAAGACCAAGTTGTGGTTTTTCTATGCAAGTTATAAAAATATTATTTGCATGTGGTAAAAGATTTGCATATATCGATGTATTAACACATAATGATATTAGGCGTGTATTACCAACATATAGTAACTGGCCAACATTTCCACAATTATGGTTGGATAAAAAATTAATTGGTGGTTGTGATATAATTACTGATATGTATAATAATGGTAAATTAGAAGATTTAATAAATAAGGTTTTCAATAAATATAACAATGTATAGTTATTTGATTATTTGTTAACAGATATCTATTTGTAGATAAAAGCTATTATTATAATTAATTAAAAAAATTTAAATTTATTAAAAATATTTTAGTTGTTATTTAATTTATGATGAATAGTAAAAATTAATTGTTTGCTATAGTTTTGTATTTTACAATTAAGAATTTATATCATTATAAACATATAGATAAAATGATATTACTACTAAATTAGTAATTATAAAAAAATAGATAGCTATTTAAAAATAGTGATTATATAATAATATATTTTTTATTGTTATTTATATGCGAAAGAAGTTATAATAAATAATTAAATTTAATTTAAAATGTTTTTTAATATTTTATAAAAAACTTAACTTATGAATCTTTACAAGATAAGTTATCAGTAAAATAAAAGTAGTTATTAATGTAGATATAAATTAATATTTATAAAATTTTTATTATAAGATAAATGAAATACTATAGTTATGCAATAGGTGGTATATTCGGTAATTAATATATAATAAGTTATGTCAAATAATATAAATATAATTCAAGAATTAAAAGATAGAGGTATTATAAAACATATTATTAATATTGATGTTTTACAAGAACAAATAAAACATGGTTCTATTTCTTTATATTGTGGTTTTGATCCAACATCAGATAGTTTACATTTAGGTCATTTAGTTTTATTAGTTTGTTTAAAGTATTTTCAATTAGCAGGTCATAAAGTTATTATTGTAATTGGAGGAGCTACTAGTTTAATTGGTGATCCTAGTTTTAAATACCATAAACGTAATATAGAAAATTTAGGAAAAATTAAACTTTACATAAAAAAACTTAAGTTGCAGATATATAAATTTTTTAAATTTAATTGTAGTAACAATATAACTATTTTAAATAATTTTAGTTGGTTTAAAAAAATTAATTTAATTAATTTTTTAAAATTTATAGGAAAATATTTTTCTATAAAAAATATGATAAATAAATATTTTATTAAATTAAGATTAAATAATAGTTCGGGTATTACTTTTACTGAATTTTCTTATACTTTATTACAGGGATATGATTTTTTTTATTTAAACAAACAATATAATGTAATATTACAAATTGGTGGTTCTGATCAATGGAATAATATTATTGCTGGTGTTAATTTAATAAAAAATATTTATCATAAATCAGTCGCAGGTTTTACCTTGCCATTAATATTAAAATCAGACGGTACTAAATATAGTAAGACTGGTTGTGAAATAATTTGGTTAGACCCAAAAAAAACTAGTCCATATAAATTTTATCAGTTTTTAATTAATATCAATGATATTTATATATATAAATATTTAAAACTATTTACTTTAATTAATTTAAAAACTATCCTCTTCTTGGAAAAAAGAAATATAAAGATTAATAATGTACCATTAGCAAAATATATACTTGCAAAATATGCTACGTTAATGGTTCACGGTATACCAGGTTTATTATCAGCAAAACGTATTACTAATAGTTTATTTAAACAAAAAAATAAAATTAATTTACTAACAATTAAAGATTTTGAACAGTTATCCCAAGATGGAATACCATCAATTAAAGTTCGTAATAAATTAATTAATTTACAGCAAGTTTTAGTATTAGCTAACTTAGCTAAATCCTATAAAGATGCTCGTATAATCATTGAATCAAATTCTGTTAAAATTAATAATGTAAAGAATAATATTCCTAATTACATTTTTGTTGAACAAGATAAACTATATAACAGTTACACTCTAATTTGTAGGGGAAGAAAAGAATTTTGTTTAATTATATGGATTTAAATAAAAAACTATTCTTGTTAAAACTCCTCTGACTGGACTCGAACCAGTGACACACGGATTAACAGTCCGTTGTTCTACCAACTGAACTACAGAGGAATTATAAAATTTATTAATGTTATGGTAAACAAGATAAAATATTAAAACCATTATCAACATTAATTATTTCTCCTGTAATACCATTTGATAAATCAGAACATAAAAACATTGCAACGTTACCAATATTATTTATAGTAACTTCTTTTTTTATGCAATTATGATTTACATAATAAGAAAACATACTTTTAAAATTTTTTATTTTATATGATGATATGGTTTTTATTGGCCCAGAAGAAATTGCATTAACTTTAATATTATTTTTTCCCATGTAATAAGCCATATAACGTACGTTAGCTTCTAATGAAGCTTTAGCAACACCCATAACATTATAGTTAGGAACTACTTTATTAGCACCAAGATAAGTTATCGTTATCAATGAAGAATTGTTATTTAATATATCAAAACTAGCTTTTGATAAAGCCACAAAACTATAAGCACTAATCTCATGTGCTTTAATAAAATCATCTCTATTAATTACTCTAATATAATTATTATCTAATTGTTTACTATTAACATAAGCAATAGAGTGTATTAATCCATCAAATTTAGACCATATTCTAGATAATTTAATAAATAAAGAATCTATTTCATTATCTTTAGATACATCACATATTATTATATCAACAGGATTTAAATAATTTAAAATTTTTTCAGTACGTAACTTTAATTTTTCATTTTGGCAGGTAATAATTAATTCAGCGCCAGCTTTACGTAATACTTTAGCAATACCGTAAGCAATAGAATATTTGCTTGATATACCAGTTACTAATATTTTTTTATTTAATAAAAGTTTCACATGTAATCCAATTAAAATTATTGTATTATTATATTATAATTACTAAAATAAAAAACACAACCATATTATAATTTTTAATAAAACATAAGTTTTAATATTTATACAAATAAAGTTTATAAAAATTTTAATAACTATCAAAGTATATAAATTACTGACTATTTTAATTAATTTAATAGTAACAAAAAAACAAATAAATTAATACTATTAAACTAGTTATTATAAATAATAATTTTAATATTTACTTAAGTGTAAGTATAAGTAAATTAGTAATAAGTTTAATTAACAACATAAATCATTCAGATAGTACTTTATTAAGTAATTCATAAATTTCGTGATAATTGTACTAATTTAAGAATTAATATTTTAATAATACTAAAATAATAAATGAACAATTAATTAAATTATTATTTAGAATAACACAAAAAAATTATTAAATCATTCATTAATATAATTATATTAACTATATAAAATATGGTAAAGTAATTAAATAGTATAAATTTTTTTAAATATATAATTAATATGTTAGTAAATAAATATGATTGTTATAGATGGTAATAAATCAGTAGCAAATATTGCTTATATTACAAATGAAATTATAGCAATTTATCCAATTACTCCTAGCTCTACTATGTCAGAACTAGCTAGTAAATGGTCAGATAATAATTTACCTAATATATGGGGAGATATACCTAAAGTAATAAAAATGCAATCGGAAATCGGCGTAATTGCTAGTGTGCATGGAGCATTGCAAACCGGATCACTAGCTACATCATTTACATCTTCACAAGGATTATTATTAATGATTCCGAATTTATATAAGATAGCTGGACAACTTATCCCGTTTGTATTACATGTTGCAACTAGATCAATAGCAACAAATTCACTGTCGATTTTTAGTGATCATTCTGATGTTATGGCTGCACGAACTACCGGATGTGCAATGTTATGTTCTAGTAGTGTACAAGAAGCACAAGACTTTGCATTAATAGCTCAAGCTACTAGTTTAAATAGTAGAATACCATTTATACATTTTTTTGATGGTTTCAGAACATCACATGAAATAAATAAAATAATTCCATTGAGTAAAAAAACCATAAACTCTATAATTTCACAAAAATCAATACATAATCACCGAAAAAGAGCATTGACTCCTGATAATCCATTAATTAGAGGAGTATCTGCTAATGATGATATATATTTTCAATCTAGAGAAGCATCAAACATTTACTATAATAATGTACTAAAACATATTTTATATGTTATGAATAAATTTACTCTACTTACCGAAAGAAAATATACTCCATTTGAGTACTATGGGCATTTAC
Source organism: Candidatus Lightella neohaematopini (assembly GCA_025728535.1). Lineage (GTDB taxonomy): Bacteria > Pseudomonadota > Gammaproteobacteria > Enterobacterales > Enterobacteriaceae > Lightella > Lightella neohaematopini_D. The sequence continues at coordinate 21,837 of JAOBJO010000002.1, read as the reverse complement.
AAGCAAATTCAATTATAGTAATTATGGGATCTGCTTCACATGTCTGTAAAGAAGTAGTAACTCATTTAATAAAAAAAGACTATAAAGTTGGCGTAATTATAATAAAATTATATCGTCCATTCTTTTATCAAGAATTTATAAAAATTTTACCAAAAACAGTTTCTGCAATTGCTGTATTAGATCGTACTAAAGAACCTGGGGCTACTGGTGAGCCTTTATATTTAGATATTAATAGTTCATTAACTAAAGCATTTTATAATAAAGAAATAAAATATTTACCGTTAATAATTAGTGGTAGATTTGGATTAGGATCAAAAGAATTTAATCCAGATTGTGTATTTTCAATATTTAAAGAACTAAACAAAAAACACCCTAAATTATATTTTACTGTTGGTATTAATGATGATGTTACTAAATTATCATTAACGTTATTGAACAATAGTAGTTTATTAAATAATAATTATATAATAGAAGCAATATTTTATGGTATTAGTGGTGATGGTTCAGTATCTGCGGCTAAAAATAGTGCAATTATAATTGGTAATAATACTAATCTTTTTGTACAAAGTTATTCTCATTATGATTCTAGAAAATCAGGCAACTTAACTTCTTCTCATATTAGGGTTAGTAATAATAAAATTAATGCTCCTTATTTAATAAGATTAGCTAATTTTATTAGTTGTAGTCACTGGCAAATTATAAATAAATATAATATACTAGAAAATTTAAATAAAAATGGTATTTTGTTAATTAATACAATTTATCATGCTAACGAAATTTTAGATACCCTTTCTGATAATACTAAATTAATACTTTATAGTAAAAATATTAGATTATACATCATAAATATTAAATATATAACTAGTAAATATAAACTAGGTAATAAAATTAACATTATTATGCAAGTAATATTCTTTAAATTAATAAAAATATTACCTATGGATATAGTAATAAGTAGTTTAAAAAATTTAATAATAAATACTTATGAAAGTAAAGATAAACAATTAGTGTCAAATTATTTAAATTTATTACCTAATATTACTAAATTAGTAACAGTTGTACCAATAGGATTAGATGTTATTAATATTAATTTAAAAAATAAAATAAGTAATCACATTAATAATAGTATATGTAGTAAAAATTTAATTCATAATATGATTTGTGGATTAGGTAATAATGTTCCTGTTTCTATGTTTCCTGTTGATGGAAGTTGGTGTACTGGTACTTCAAAGTTAGAGAAACGTAATCTTGCTGATAACATTCCTATATGGAATGCTAACTTGTGCACACAATGTAATTATTGTGTAGCAATATGTCCTCATGCTGCATTAAGAGTTAAAGTAGTTGATAATAATAATTTAAATAATAAACCAGATAGAATGTTTTCTTTACCACTAAAATTAAGAAATTTCAAAGATAAAAAATACATATTACAAGTATCACCAGAAGATTGTACTGGATGTAAGTTATGTGTAGAAGTTTGTCCAGTTAAAATAAATGGAATTAAAGCAATTAATATGAAGTCTCACACAAAGTATTTTGATCAAGAAAAAATAAATTTTAATTTTTTTAAAAAATTACCAAGTAGTTTAAATATTAATCATTTTAAAAAATTAAATATTAAAACATTACAATTTATTCAGCCATTATTTGAATATCCAAGTGCATGTGCTGGGTGTGGAGAAACATCTTATATAAAATTATTAACTCAATTATATGGTGACAAATTATTAATAGCAAATGCTACTGGTTGTTCTTCTATCTACAGTGGTAACTTACCAACTACTCCATATACAAAAAATAGTTTTGGTAGAGGACCAGCATGGGCTAATTCCTTATTTGAAGATAATGCTGAATTTGGTTTAGGTTTTAAACTATCTATTAATTTTCATAAGAATAGAATATTAAGAGTAATAAATAAATTAAAAAAAAATATACCTGAATTAAATAGTTATGTAGATATAATTTTAAATAAAGGTGAGTTATCATATAAACATATTAAAGAAATAAAAAAATTAATAGATAATAATTTTTTATCTAAAAATATTATTTTTTATAATGATTTAAATTACTTAGTTAATAAATCAGTGTGGATTATTGGTGGTGATGGTTGGGCTTATGATATAGGTATTAGTGGTTTAAAATATGTATTAAATTTAAGAGAAAATATTAATATCCTTGTATTAGATACACAATGTTATTCAAATACTGGAGGACAATTTTCTGATGCTACTCCTTTAGGAGTAGTTACTAAATTTAGTAATTATGGAAAATTAAATACAAATAACGATTTAGGACTAAATATAATAGGTACTAATAATCATATATATGTTGCACAAGTTTCTATTGGAGCTAATTTTCAGCAAACAATAAAAGCAATGCAGGAAGCTGAATTATATGATGGGCCGTCATTAATTATTGCTTATAGTCCATGTATAGAACATGGATATGATTTATCTTATAGTTATCAACAAGTTAATCAATTAATATCTATTGGATTTTGGCCATTATATAGATTTAATCCTAGTTTAATAGCAAAAGGTATGAATCCATTAATTATTGACTATGATATTACATCTAATAATGTGTTAAGTACATTAATAAAAGAACAGCGTTTCAGAAGATTATATGAAACTAATAAAAATAAATTCTATAATTTTACAAAAGAAATTAAAAAAGAAATAAAATATAAGTTTAATTATTTATTAAGTATAAGTAAAAGATTTGTTAAATAAATTTTATTTATATTTTTATTACTTAATACCAGAATGACCAAATCCTTTATTATAACGTGTGCTTCTCTTAGTAAAATTTTTTACCAATTTTAATTCTACTTTAACTATTGGTACAAATACCATTTGTGCAATTCTATAATTTGGTTTAATAATAAAATTATAGTTACTTCTATTAAATAGAGATATTAGTATAGGTCCTTGATAATCTGAATCTATTAAACCAATATTATTACTTAGTATTATTCCATAACGATGACTTAAACCTGATCTAGGTAATATAATAGCTGCTATATTATAATCATTAATATGTATAGCTATACCAGTAGATATAAGTTTAGTTTGTCTAGACTTTAAAATTATAGAATCTTTTATACAAGCTCTTAGATCTAAGCCAGCAGAACCACTAGTTGCATAAGATGACAATTTATAATTAAAATTTTTATTTAGAAATTTAACATTTATTATCTTTTTCATATCTAATAATAATTTGTTTCATTAATTGTTTTGCTAATACTTGTTTTTTTTTTAAAGGTAAAAACATTTCTCCACCATTCCATATTAAGTATAATTCATTATAGTCATTACTTATACTATTAAGTCTATTTTTAGAAACATTATTAGCACAAATTAGATCTAATTTTTTTTCAATTAATTTTTTTCTAGCATGTTTTTTTAAAAGATTAGTTTCAGCAGAAAAACCAACAACATATGGACGATTTTTAGTTAATTTACTAACTTCAGATATAATATCTGGATTTTTAACTAAATTAATAATTAAATGATCTTTTTTAGCAATTTTGTTAGAAGAAAAATTAGTTATTCTGTAATCTGATACAGCAGCACAACCAATAAAGATATCTTGATTATTTATATTATCCATGACTACTTGATGCATTTCTAATGCGCTAATTACATTAATACGTTTTATGTTACCTGGAGGAGTTACTAAACTAACTGGCCCAGATATTAATGTTACATTAGCACCAACTAAAGAAGCAGCATAAGCAATAGAAAATCCCATTTTTCCTGAACTATAATTACTAATAAAACGTACTGGATCTATTAATTCATGAGTTGGCCCAGCAGTAATCATAATATTAAGACTTTTTAGTGGTGTGCTAAAATACTGTTTTAATTTTTTCATAATTAAATTTATACTTAACATAGAACCAAAACCAACATCTCCGCATATTTGTTCACCAAAATTAGGACCCCAAATTAATATACCTCTATTACGTAGTATTTGTATATTATGTTGAGTAACATTAGCTCGATACATATAATTATTCATAGATGGAACAATTATTATTTTTGCTGTAGTTGCTAAACATATAGTACTTAATAAATCATCAGCTAATCCTAATGCTATTTTTGCTATAATATTTGCAGTTGCTGGAGCTAGTAATATTAAATCTGCCCACTTTGCTAATTTAATATGGATCATACTACCATTATTAACATAAAGTATATCATCAAATACTTTATGATTAGACAAAATTTGTAAACTTAACTTACTAACTAATTTTTTTGATGCTCTAGTCATAACTATTTTTACTATTGCTTGTTTTTTTCTTAAAAAACGTACTAGTTCAAATATTTTGTATATAGCAATACTTCCACTAATGCCTAATAATATATGTTTTTTTGATAAAGTTATCATAAATAATGCCTTATAATTATAGTAATTACTATTATTTTATAATAAACTAATAGTTGACATAGTTAATTATATATATTTTAAAAAAAATTATATTATTAATTTTCAAAAAAGTAATAATATAATATATATATTAGATTAGGAGTATCTTTACATGCCAAGGTTTTGTTGTATTACTAATAAAAAATCAGTTAGTGGAAATAGAAGATCACATGCTATGAATATTACCAAAAGAAAATTTTTTCCTAATTTACATTACCATCGATTTTGGTCATCTAAGGAAAAACGTTTTATAAAATTACGTGTTACAATAAAAGGTATGAGAATTATTGATAAGAAGGGAATAGAAAATTTTTTGTGCAAAAATTTATTAAAAAAAAATTAAAATTTTATGGTTTGTTTATAGTTACCTTTAATAAGAGTGTTAATAATGTCCAAAAAAAACTGTATTAATATTAAATTAGTATCATCAGCTGGTACAAAACATTTCTATGTTACAACAAAAAGTAAACTTAATAAAGTAAAGAAAATAGAATTGAAAAAATTTGATCCAATTATTAGAAAACATGTGTTATATAAAGAATCAAAAATATAAATAATTATTAATTAAGCATAATGATTGTTAATTAACAAATGCCTGAATTACCAGAAGTAGAAGTAAGTAAACGTATCATAAAACCATATATTTTAGGTTATACAATTTTGTATACTAAATTATATGATATTAATTTACGCTGGCCAATAAGTGATAAATTAATTAACATTAAAAATCAAAAAGTAATTAATGTGATTAGGCGTGCTAAGTATATTTTATTAGAGCTAAAAAATGGATTCATAATTATTCATCTTGGTATGTCTGGTAGGTTAGAAATATTACATAAAAATACTAAACCAAAAAATCATGATCATATTGATTTTGTTATGAACAATAATGTAATTATTAGATATAATGATAGTAGAAAATTCGGATCATTAATATGGAGTAGTAAATATCAACTACCTAAAAATATTTTAAATTTAGGAGTAGAACCACTAAGTAATGATTTTAATTATAATTGGTTTTGTAATAATATTCGTCATAAAAAATCATTAATTAAACCATTATTAATGAGCACTAAATGGATAGTAGGTATAGGTAATATTTATGCTAATGAAATATTATTTACATCAAAAATTATGCCAACTAGAATTATTAATACTTTAAGTGATAATGAAATAAAATTATTAATATATAATATAAAAAAAATATTATTATATGCTATTAATTTAGGTGGATCTACTATAAATAATTTTAGTTGTAATAAATTAACTGGTATGTTTAGTAAAAAATTACAAATATATGGTCATTATAATTCCAAATGTAACAGATGTATGAATGTAATAAAAATTATACGTATGAATAATAGAAGTACATTTTTTTGTGATGTTTGTCAGAAATAAAATGCTTAATTAATATTAATTTTTTTATATACTGCATTAGCAATTATCTTTGGTAAAAAATATTCTATATTACCACCATAGTGTGCAATTTCTTTTACTATAGTTGATGATAAATTAATCCATTTTTCATCAGATAACATAAATATATTTTCTAATTTAGGCATAAGTACATTATTAATTTTAGCTAACTGCATTTCATAATTAAAATCTAATGTTGACCTAATTCCTCTAATTATGATATTTATTTTTTTGTGTCGTATAAAATCTACTATCAATCCATTAAAACTAACAATAGTAACATTACTAATATGTAATGTTGCTTGTTTAGCAAGATATACCCTTTCATTTAAACTAAATAACGATTTTTTATTATAATTATTAGTAACAACAACAATTACATTATTAAATAATTTCGCTGCACGAATAATAATATTTAAATGACCATTAGTTAATGGATCAAAAGTTCCTGGATAAATTACTTTATCTAACATATTTATCTATTAAATTCATTATTTTTTTTGATGCACCACAATACTTATTAAGTAATATATTAGTACAACAAATACGATAATTATAATAAGCTTTGTTAAACAACAAATTACTTACTTCTCTTACTAAAGAGTTTAATGAATTAATTATTATTAAGTTATTACTTTTTTTTAACTTATTATAAACATCGCTAAGATTATTAGTATATTGACCAACAATAACTGGAATTCCATGTGCAATAGCTTCTAATGGATTATGTCCACCATAATTTTTGAATAAACTACCACCAATAATAGCTATATTAGAAATACCATATAATAATAACAAATCACCTATTGTATCTACTAGTAGTACTTGATGTTCTTTATTAGGTATATCATTTTTACTAAACATAACATAAGACAAATTATTTTTAGATATTAAATAAACTAATTTTTTAATACGTTGTATATTCCGCGGAGCTATAATAAGTAATAAATTTGGAAATTTATATATTAATTTTTTATATGCTTCTAGTATTAGAACTTCTTCTCCAGGATGAGTACTAGAAGCAATTAACGTTGGTCTGTTATGTAATGACCACTGAATATATAGTTTCGTTGATTTGATTAAAATATTTTTTGTTAAATATATATCAAATTTTAGATTATTTGTTACTTCTAATTTATTAGAATTTACTCCTAGTAATTTAAAACGATTACTATCTAATACACTTTGCGCAAAAATATAATGAACATTATTTAATATATTAGACATAAAGCTACTAACAAATTTATATTTTCTGAATGAAAGATCTGAAATACGAGCATTAACTATAATAATAGGAATATTTTTTTTACTTAACATTTTAATTAAATTTGGCCATAATTCAGTTTCAACAATTATAAAAATTTTTGGTTTTACATAGTTAATAAACTTTTTTATAAAAAATATAATGTCATATGGTAAATATACATTTTCTACGTTATCAAAATATTTATTCACTATTATTTTTCCAGTAAATGTGATATTAGTAATTAATATTGATGTAGAAGGATAATGATTTCTTAAGATATTAACTAATGGGATAATTGATAATGTTTCTCCTACTGAAGCGGTATGTAACACAATACTATTAGATTTTAGTATCTTCTTATAAAATCCATAACGCTCATACCATCTATAATGGTGATATTTTTTTCTTATTATTGACCAAATTACTTTAATAAGTAAAATTGGTTGCAATAAGTATAATATAATATTATATATTATGTTAATTATTAATATTTTTAATTTTATAATCATAATAAATAATTTTTTGTAAATATAATTTTTTTTAACTATTTAACGATATTAATTTTAATTAAATTAGTAATTAGTTTATTATTATCTATTATATTTAGAATAGTTCACTATAACATCATTATTCATTTTTAGTTAAAGTAGGTAAATAAAATATAATTTATGCAAAATATTATTAACTTTTTTTATCATCATACATTTATTTGTTTAATTTGGCTAATGATATTATTCATTTTAGTATATATTCAATATTGGTTTTATACAATTGGTATAACTAAAGAAATTAATTGTTATGAAGCAATTACATTAATTAATAATAATTCTATAGTAATTGATTTAAGAAGTAATGTTGAATATGGTAACGGTCATATTATAAATAGTATAAATATTTCCTCTCATAATTTTAAAAATATTGTATTTACTAATATGAATAGTAATCAATCTGTTATTATTATATCTAATAAATTTTTTTCCAGAAATTTAGTAGATGAATTAAATAAAGCTGGATTTAAAAAGATATATTTACTAAAATCTGGTATATCATCTTGGAATGAATGTGGTTTACCTTTAATAAAAAAGTAATATGTATATGTATTAAATTTTATGTTGAAAATAAATAATTATATAGCAGTGATTGGTACTGGATCTTACGGTACTGCTTTAGCAGTTGCTATTGCACGTAATAATAATATTGTATCGCTATGGAGTAACAATATTAGTAAATTAAATGAATTAAGTATTTCTCGTTGTAATAAATATTCATTACCTAATATAGTATTTCCAAAAACTTTAAAAATTGAGTTTTCAATAAAAAATTTATTTATTAAAAATAAATACATAATTATTGCTGTGCCAAGTATTTTTTTAATTAATATTATTAATGTAATTAAACCTTATGTTCAAGATGATACAAATATTATTTTAGGAACTAAGGGAATAAGATATAATTATAGAGAATTACCATATACAGTAATTCAGAAAAAACTAGAAAAAAAAATACCAATTGCTATAATTTCTGGACCAACTCTCGCTGCGGAGCTAGCTGTTGGGTTACCAACTGCTATTACTGTAACTAGTAATAATAACAATTTAATTTTATATCTAAAAAAGGTATTGCATAATAATAAAATTTTTAGAGTATATTATAGTTACGATATTATTGGTGTACAACTTGGAGGTATAGTAAAAAATATTATTGCAATAGGAGTAGGTATTTCTGATGGTATCGGATTAGGTGATAATATTAAATCAGTATTAATTACTAAAGGATTTAGAGAAATTGTTAGTTTAGGAATTAAATTAGGTGCTAAACTAGATACTTTACTTGGTATATCTGGTTTAGGTGATCTTATATTAACTTGCACTACTAATAAATCACGTAATAAATATTTTGGTTTATTAATAGCTCAAGGTTATAGTATAAAAAAAGCAAAAAATAAAGTAGGACAAATAGTAGAAGGATACTATAATACTAAAACTATCATTTTCTTATCAAGAAAACATAACATTCGTATGCCAATTATAAACGCTATTTATCGTATTTTGTATAAAAATAAAAATGCCTATCGTACAATGATGTCATTACTTAAACATACACCTCAACAAGAGTAAAAATTATTTACCACATTGAGCATTTTAATAAAATTCGATATATTTAATGATGCTCTACCAACTAATACTCCATCAATATCTGGTTGTTTTAAAAGATTTAATATATTTTCATTACTTACAGAACCACCATACTGAATATTAATATTTTTACTTATTTCATCATTATATTTCATTAAATAATTTCTAATAGCCTTATGTACGTCTTGTATGTAAATTGGATTAATAACAGTTTTTTTATTAATTGCCCAAATTGGCTCATAAGCAATTATAGTATTTTTAAAAGCTAAAATACCAAAGTTATTTATAATATTATCTATTTGTTTAATACAAATTACTATTGTTTGATTAGCTTGATATTCTGTTTTAGTTTCTCCAATACATAGTATTGGAGTAATACCTTCTGACTTTAAAATAGCAAACTTTTTTAGTATTGTACTACTATTTTCATTATGAAAAACTTTTCTATCAGCATGTCCTATAATTGCATACTTTATACCAATATCTTTTAACATTTTAGCAGAAATCTCTCCAGTAAAAGAACCATAATTATTCGTGTCAATATTTTGTGCACTTAATGAAATATAATTATCACAATTATAAAGTTGAATTATATACTGCATATAATCTAAATATAGTAGTGGTGGTGCTATAACTATAGAAAAATTATAGTTTTTTACTATCAAACTAATATTACTAACAAAGTTTTTAATTAAATACTTACTACCATTTAATTTCCAATTACTTATAATTAATAAATTTCTCATCATTGTTTATCTTAATTAAATAAGTAATTTAAGCAATATTACTAAATTATTAGTTAAATAGTATTAATAAATTGACATTAATATAAATATTAGCTTCAAGTTATTAATCTATACTATAAAATAAATAAGCTTAAATCTTCATTAGATATTAACGAATCTAAGTGATTATGAACATAATTTGCATCAATGAATAATTTCTTACCACTCCATTCACTAGCTTCATATGATATATCTTCCATTAGTCTCTCTAATACAGTATGTAGACGACGAGCACCAATATTTTCAGTTCGTTCATTAACTTGCCAGGCAGCCTCAGCAATACATTTAATACCATCAGCAGTAAAGGTAACATTTACTCCTTCAGTTGCCATTAAAGCAGTATATTGAGTAGTTAGTGATGCATTAGGTTCAGTTAAGATACGTTCAAAATCTTCAGTAGTTAATGCTTTTAACTCTACTCTAATAGGCAATCTACCTTGAAGCTCTGGAATTAAATCAGCTGGACTAGATACCTGAAATGCACCAGAAGCAATAAATAAAATATGGTCTGTTTTTACCATACCATGTTTAGTAGATACTGTACATCCTTCCACTAAGGGTAATAAATCACGTTGTACCCCCTCTCTTGAAATATCTGGTCCAGAAATTTCTCCTCCTCTTCTACATATTTTATCTATTTCATCAATAAAAACTATTCCATGTTGTTCTACTGCTTCAATAGCTTTTTCTTTTAATTCTTCAGGATTAATTAATTTAGCAGCTTCTTCTTCAATAAGTAGTTTCATAGCATCTTTAATCTTGATTTTTCTTAATTTCTGTTTTTGTCCAGCAAGATTTTTAAACATAGACTGTAATTGATTAGTCATTTCTTCCATTCCTGGCGGAGCCATAATTTCTACTCCTAATGAAGACGTTGCAATATTAATTTCAATTTCTTGATTATCTAATTTACCTTCACGTAATTGTTTACGAAAATTTTGTCTAATTTGTAATAATTCTTGTTGTTCATCTACTTGTCCCCAAGTACTTTTTTTAGTAGTTGGTACTAATACATCAATAATTCTTTCTTCTGCTAGTTCTTCAGCACGAAAACGATTTTGTTCTATATACTGTAATCTAATCATTTTTACTGCTGTATCAGTTAAATCACGAATAATTGAATCTACTTCTTTTCCAACATATCCTACTTCAGTAAATTTAGTCGCTTCTACTTTGATAAATGGAGCATTTGCTAATTTTGCCAAACGGCGAGCAATTTCTGTTTTACCTACGCCGGTAGGACCAATCATTAAAATATTTTTTGGCGTAATTTCATGACGTAATACTTTATCTAATTGCATACGACGCCAACGGTTTCTTAAAGCAATAGCAACTGCTCGTTTAGCATGATATTGTCCAATAATGTAAGCATCAAGTTCACTAACAATTTCACGAGGGGTCATCTCAGACATATTTTCGCCTTTAAGTTTTTGATATTAGTTCTTCAATAGTATAAGAATAATTTGTATATATACAAATATCACTAGAAATTTTTAATGATTTTTTAACAATCTCTTTTGCATTTAAATTAGTATTTTCTAATAATGCAAGTGCTGCAGATTGGCCATAAGGCCCACCAGAACCAATAGCAATTAAGTTATTTTCTGGCTGTATAACATCACCATTACCAGTAATAATTAAAGAAGTATTATTATCAGCTACAGCTAATAAAGCTTCTAATCTACGTAACATACGATCAGTACGCCAATCTTTAGCTAGTTCTACTGCTGCTCTAGTTAAATGACCTTGATGTAATTCTAATTTACGTTCAAATAATTCAAATAACGCGAAAGCATCTGCTGTGCTACCAGCAAAACCAGCAATGACTTTATTATTGTGTAATTTTCGTACCTTACGAACATTACTTTTCATGATGGTATTACCAATTGTTGCTTGACCATCACCACCAATAACGACATGTCCGTGACGGCGTACACCTATAATAGTTGTCATAACTTTTTCTACTTTATTGTGTTAATATATTTAAACAATATTAATTGTTATATTATGAAACACAATTGTATAATTTTCAATATTTTATTTAATTGTTTATATTATTTAATAATGATTTATCATACTTTAATATGATAGTAAGTAAATTTTTTAGTAAAGTTTAAATATAAATTTTGATAAGTTTAATAGTGTACTGGATCTACATCTATTAGCCAGCTAATTTTGTACTTATTTGATATTGAGCTAATATAAGAGTAATACTTATTAATAACACTATGTAATATATTTCTTGATTTACTACTAAGTAATAAATACCAATAAAAATAATTTTTTAATTTAAAATAATATGAATATAGTGGTCCTATTATTAGGATTTTATTTTTTGTATTATTATTTAATATTTGTTTTAATTCTAGTAAAAATAATTTTGCTAATTGGTTATTATTAATAACTTTAATTAGTATATGAAAATTAAATGGTGGTAATTCAGCTAATTTTCTATTATTTAAGATATATTTTGCAAAATTATAATAATTATTGTTTACTAATTTTTGTATTAACGGATGATTAGGAAAATTAGTTTGCATAATAATTTCATATCTTTTACTTATATAATTAACTAATTGATTACATAATTGACTAAAATATTCAACATATCTAAAATTATTAGAATACAATATATTATCAGTATTCATTAGTATAATTAATGTATCTTTTATAAAATGATATTTTTTAGATAAAAATAAAGTATTACTAATTATTATGTTGGCGTCATTTATAATATTTTTATGATCACTAAAATAGTTTAAATCATATATTGATATATCAGGAAATATATTAAATAGTAATTTTTTAAAATTACTTATATTAACATTAATAAATTCAAATCTATTATTGCATGTTTGACAATTATTAAGGATAGCTTGTGATATATTACAGAAGTCACATATTAGTTTATTGTAATATTTATTATATTTATAATATTGTTTGCATTTATTACAGCTAATAATATATTTACATGTATTACATTTTAATATAAATTTAGTATTTGACGTATTAATAAATATTAATATTTGATTACCATTTTTTAAATATATTTTAATTTTATTTATTAATAATGGAGATAGTTTATTTATTTGTAGATAGTAATTATTATCTATTAGTAAACGATTATTAATATTATTCGAATAATTTTTATTAATTAAGATTTGTTTGTATTTATTTATTTGTATATTATTAATAGTTTCCAAAGACGGAGTTAATGAACTTAATATTATTGGAATATTATCTACTTTAGCTCTTAAAATAGCCAAATCTCTTATATTATAACACCATTTATGATTTATTTTATATAGTATACTATGTTCATCATCAATTATAATTAATCCTAACTTAGCAAATGGTAAAAATAAAGAATATTTAGTACCAATTATTATCGGTATGTTATTATACCAAATATTTAACCAAGTATTAAATTTTATTTGATCATTTAAATTAGAATGCATAATTCCTATTGGAAAATCTATCTTATTTTCTAATAAGGCAAGTAATTTAAATATTAATATTTTTTCTGGTACAAGAATAAGTATTTGTTTTTTATATTTTAAAATATTTTCTATAATACTTAAAAATATTTTAGTTTTATCATTATCTCTTATATTATTAATAACTGTTACCGAAAAATTATTTGTATTTATAAATAAGTTATAATTAGCATTAGCATTATTTAATAACTTATTACTAGTTTTACACCATGTTTCTGATAGTATAGAATTAAAATATAATTTACATAGCTTTTTTTTATGTAGTACTTTTAAAATTTTAATAGATTTTTTTGAAAAATTTATAATATTCTGATATATTGGTTGATTAATCAAAGTATTTAGTATTATTTTTTGTTTTTTGGTACAAAATAAATCATTTTCTATAATTACCTTATTTAATTTAGTAATAATTAATGTTTTTTTCTGATCATTTATTAACTGACCATTTTTAATTTGTTTAGGTAAAATACTAAATAATGCTAAACCGATTGGATAATGATAATATTGAGCTCCAAATTCTATTATTTGCCATAAACTAGTAGTAAATAATGGTTTTTTATCAAGGATATAAATTATATATTTAATATTGTTAACTAATAGTTTACTATTTACATGTGTATTTGTTATAATACCAACTATATTTTTTTTACCAAATGGTACTAATACTCTTGTGCCAGTTATTGGATTAATATGATCAGCTACTTTATACGTAAAAGTTTTAAATATTGGTATAGGTAAAGCAACATTAATAATCATTGTATCCTTTACTAGAAGTAGTAAAAATATTTATTATAAGTTAATTATTTTAAATTTCTTTTTTAAGAGCATATACTATGAAAAAAAATACTCATCCTAGTTATAATAACATTATAGTAACTTGTATTTGTGGTAACCACATTAACATTAAATCTACTGCTTTTAATAGTATTAATATAGATGTATGTAACGTATGTCATCCATTTTATACTGGTAAACAAAGATTACTAGACAATGTTGGTCGAGTAAGTATTTTTAATAAAAAATTTAATAACTACTACAAATAAGTAATGAATATTAATAAAAAATAATAACTTTTTAGATATTAATTATATTTAATGATTTAAAACCGTGATATTTTAGTATTGTTATTAAAGATTTTGTTTTTTTAGTTAAACTAACACAATACGCTTTATCATGTACATACTCATTATTCTGATTATAATTTATGTTTTTTTTTATAAATTTTAATATAAAATTAATAGTTACAATGCTAGAATCAACAATAATTTTTCTGTCTAAAAAATGTAACAAATTTAATGTAAATAAACTAAAATGTGTGCAGCCTAATATTATTGTATCTGGAATATTATTCCTCTTCCATAAGCTAAATATTTTATATAGTGGTGTCATTGATAAACAAGAACCTTGTAAAATTCGTTCTGCTAAATATACTAATTGCATAGAAGGAGTAAGTATAATCTTATATTTATAAGATAATTTTCTTTTTATTTTACTAATATAAGTACTATGAATAGTATTATTAGTAGCTAATAAACAAATACAATTATTATAAGTAAGTTTTGTAGCCATTTTTATAGCTGGTAGTACTCCTATAATAGGATAATTTAGTAGTTTTCTTAATTTTGATAATGCTAAAATACTAGCTGTATTACAAGCTATAATGATTAAATCTATTTTATTTAATGCACAAACACTATTAGTGATTTTTATTATCCTATTAATAATATAGCTTTTATTCTTATTTCCATAAGGAAAACCAATATTATCAAATATATAAAAATAATTAGAATAAGGGATTATTCTTTTTATTTGGTTATAGAATAATAAGCCACCTAATCCAGAATCAAATATTATAATGTTTAATTTATATTCAAAATACATTACGTATCAAAAAAATAATAATTTTAACTTTATTGAAAATTATATATTATATTACATAATTAATATGTGTAATTGTAACACATTAAAAAATAAATAAATTATAGAATTTTATTCACAATATAAATATTTGTTAACTAACAAACTAGTAATTTATTAATTATAATAGTTTATTAATATAATTTCAATAAATTAATTTTTATTTTCTATATATGAATAATAATCTTTTAATGATTATAGATGGTTCTTGTTGTTTATATCGTACGTACTATTCAGTAGTATCAATTAATAAGGTTTTAGGTGAATCTAGTGGAGCAATTTATGGAGTGCTAAATATTATTAGTTACTTGTTAACTAAATATAAGCCTAGTCATATTGTAATTATCTTTGATAAAGGCGGTAAAACATTTCGTAATAATTTATATAATAATTATAAATGTAATAGAAATCCAATGCCAGATAGTTTACGTAAACAAATTTCCCCATTAAAAAAATTAATTAAGGCAATTGGTATTTCGACAGTATCTATTACTGGAGTAGAAGGAGATGATATAATTGGCACTATTGCCTTGTCAACTACAAATTATAATATCAATGTAATTATCGTTAGTAACGATAAAGATATGGCTCAATTAGTATCTAATAAAATTAAATTATTAATTAAAATCTCTGGAAATGTTCTTGGTCCAGATGAAATAAAAAGCAAGTTTGGAGTATCGCCTAACTTAATAATTGACTATTTAGCATTAGTAGGTGATAGGATTGATAATATTCCCGGAGTTCCAGGTATAGGAGTAAAAACTGCTAGATTACTATTAAATAAATTAGGTAATTTAAAATTATTATATAATCATTTAGATAAAATAAATAGTAATGAATTTTATAGAGCTAAAAAAATTATATCTAATTTAATAATTTATCGTGAAAATGCTTTTCTTTCCTATAAATTAGCTACTATTAAAACTAATGTACCAATAAAGTATTCTTATCATGATTTTATATTAAAACAGCCTAAATTAAAATTTTTATCTAATATACTAAAACAGTATAACTTATATTACTTAACGAATAAATTTAAATTTATTAATTCTTAGATCTGTAATTTACAGTAATTAGGTTTTTTTATTACAAATTAACATAAGTTACCTTAGGTAACCATCGTTTAATAAGTAATTTAGCATTTTCTGGATAATTTTTTTTTATATAAATAGCTAATAATTTAGTTTTGTTAATAATACTGTAATCATATTTAATATTAAATATCTGTAGTTTTAATTGACCAATTTGATTTAGTTCAAATAATTTACCTGGTCCTCTAAATTCTAAATCTTTATTTGCAATAAATAAGCTATTATAGTTATCACGTAATATTATTAGTTTATGTTTAGCATGACTACTAATTGGTGATTTATATAATAATACACAATAAGATTTATTACTGCCTCTACCAATACGTCCTCTTAATTGATACAATTGTACTAATCCTAAACGATCAGCATTTTCTATAATCATAATATTAGCATTAGGAATATCAACGCCAACTTCAATTACTGTAGTAGTAACTAGTAAATTAATTTTGCCGTCTTTAAAATCTTGTATGATTTGTTGTTTTTTAATAAAATCTAATCCACCATATATTAGACCAATGTTAATTCCTGGTAATTTATTAATTAGTTCTTTCCATACCATAATAGCAGATTTAATATCATCATATTTAAGTGATGGTTCTACAATAGAACATACCCAATATACTTGATATTTTTTATTTAAACATAGTTGATGAATACGTTTAATTATAGCATTGCGTTTGTCATTAGACATTAATACAGTAGTAATTGATACCTTATTTTGTTGGGATAATGACTTCATAATAGAAATATTTACATTAAAATATTTTGCAATAGCTAACGTTCTAGGTATTGGAGTAGCAGTCATAATTAATTGATGAGGATAACAGTTAGTTACAATATTTTTACCTTTATTGTACAAGATAGATCTTTGATATACTCCAAAACGTTGTTGTTCATCAATTATAATTAGTGCCAGTTTAGAAAAATGTACCTGTTTTTGTAATAATGTATGTGTCCCAATAATCATTAATACATCACCATTACTAATTTTTAAACACTGTTCATGGTAATTTTTATTACTAGTTTTTTTAGTTAAAACACATATATCAATTCCTAATGGATTAAACCATTTTTTAAAAGTTTGCCCATGTTGAATTGCTAATATTTCTGTTGGTACCATAAAAGCTACTTGTTTTCCACTACTAATAATTACTAACGCAGTTAGGGCTGCTATAACTGTTTTACCAGAACCAACATCACCTTGTAATAATCTAACCATTGGTGTACTTTTATGTAAATCATTAACAATTAATTTAAAAATATTATTTTGAGTTTTACTTAAAGTAAATGGTAAATTATTTATAAATAAATTAATTAATTTACTGTTATAATGGTCTATATTATAGCTATGTTTTTTATTATAAAAATTAATAAAATTTAAATAGTATGATAATAGTTCTTCCATTGCTAATCTTTTTCTTGCTGGATTATTAACTGGATGTAAATCATTAATCGTTGTATTATTTGGTGGATAATGCATATTGTATAATGCATCTTGTAGTTTAATTAAATTAAAAAAATAATTATTGTTTGGTAATAATTCATCCAATAATATATTACTTTTTAAGTATTTTAATGCATATAGAATTATATTTCGAATTTTAGTTTGACTAATACCTTTAATGTTTGGATATATTGGTATAATTTTATTTTGAGTATGAAATTTATTCAATAATTTATATTCTGGATTAGTAATAATAGTACCATACTTAGTACATTTAGCTATCCCACTAAGTAGAATAGTTTTATTTATTAAATAATTAATATATCGTTTATTATTTTTAGCGTTAAAAAAAAATATTTTTATTTTACCACTATCATCGTAAAAGTGACAAATTAAAACTAATTTTTGATTGTTACTAACAATGTAAATATTTTTAATTATTCCTTTTATTGTCACTAATGTATTAAGCTTAATATCTTTAATTAACGTAACTTTATTGTAATTATGGTACTTACTTGGTAAGTAAAATAATATATCACATAAATTTTTAATACCTACTGATTTTAATATACTAATAATTTTAGTGTTTATTTTTAGTATTTTTAGTATATTACTAGTTAACAAAAAGTTACGTAATGGATACATTAAATTATTAATTAATAAGCCAATAAAGTAATTATATTAGTTTAATAAATATTAAACCTAATTAATACAATATTATTATCCTTAATTTCTAATATTACTCCATAATTATACCATGCACCAAGTATAATATGACAATAATTATTACGATTAATAATAGTTTCTTTATGAATATGACCATGTATAATAATTGATGGTTTATATTTATTTATATTATGTAATAACTTATAATTATTAATATTAAAACTATTATGTAATTTACTTATACTGTGTGCTCTAATTATATTTTTTAGTTTTATTCTAGTTTTAATAGATAATTTTAAAAATAAGTATTTTATAAATTTACATCTAGTAAACCAATAAAATAGTCTATAACTAATATTGTTTGCATATAAATCATCACCATGTAATATTAGTATTTTATTAGTTAAATAATTTATTGTTAGTTTAGAAGGTAATAATTTAATATTACAAATATTAGCATAATTATTACCTAATAAAAAATCTCTATTACCATGAATAAAATAACATGGTACCTGATATTCACTTAGTAAATTAATCATATTGGCTATTCTTATTGATGTTTTATCTTTGTAATCATCACCAATCCATGATTCAAATAGATCACCTAAAATATATAATGCTTGAGAGTGTATAGCGTACCTTTTAATAAAAAAATTAAAATGGTTAATAATATTTGGCGTATTATCACTTAAATGTATGTCTGCAATAAATAATATTGTCATATAATATATCTTAAATTATAATTACGTTAATTATTAGTATACAACAAAACTATATAATAATTTTATCTATAAACTTTATTATGTTAAAAATATTTAATTCTTTAACAAAGAAAAAAGAATATTTTACGCCACTGATTAATAACATTGTTAATATTTATATATGTGGAGTTACTCCTTATGATTTATGTCATATAGGCCATGGTAGGACATTTTTAATATTTGATGTAATAATCAGATATTTACGTTATAAGGGTTATTCAGTTAATTATGTTCGTAATATTACTGATATTGATGATAAAATCATTAATGCAGCAAGTAATAATAATGAATCAATTGAAAAATTAACTAATCGTATGATTAGTTTTATGCATAATGATTTTAAAAAACTTAATATTATTACACCTAATTTAGAACCAAGAGTTACTCATCATATTAATGAAATATTAAATCTTGTGATGTGTTTAGTGAAAAAAAAACATGCATATATTACATCAAATGGTGATGTAGCATTTAGTATTAATAGTTATAAAAACTATGGTGCTTTATCTAATTGTAATACTAATAATATTTACTATAATAAAACTTTATCTAGAAATAAAAATTATCCATTAGATTTTATTTTATGGAAAAGAGTTAGTGATCGTTATGTTAATTGGATGTCTCCATGGGGGCAGGGTAGACCTGGATGGCATACAGAATGTGCTGCTATATGCAATTATTTGTTTGGTAATAATTTTGATATTCATGGAGGTGGTATCGATCTAATTTTTCCTCATCATGAAAATGAAATAGCACAAGCTATTTGTGCTTATGGTGGGATATATTCCAATATTTGGATGCATACTGGTGTAGTAAAAGTAAATAATCAAAAAATGTCGAAATCACTAAAAAATTATTGTACGATTCAAGACTTACTAAGATTATTTGATGGCGAAGTAATAAGACTATTTGTTATATCTAGTCATTATCGTAGTAGTATTAATTATGAATTAAATAACTTACTTAAATCATATAAATCATTAAAGAAATTATATATTACATTAAACTATTTTAATCAATCTAAGTTTAATAATAATATTGATGATCAATATACAAAATTATTTTTTCAAGCTATGGATGATGATTTTAATACTCCACTAGCATTATCAATACTATTTAATATATCTCGTAAAATTAATTACTTAAGAACTAAAAGTAATAACATATTAGCATTTAAATTAGCTAACACTTTAAAAAAATTAGCTAACATACTAGGATTATTATATCATGATTCTAATTATTTTTTAAATCAACATAAAAATAACTTTTCTAATTTAACTGAAATTAATTTGCTAATACAACAAAGAGAATTAGCTAGAAAGCAAAAGAAGTGGGATATAGCTGATAATATTAGAAAGCAGTTATTATCAAAAGGTATAAGATTAGAAGATAATAGTAATGGTACTATTTGGTTTATTACTTAGTGAAATTTAATCTAATAAAGTTGCTGCACGTAATGTATTTTTCATTAAAATTGCTACTGTAATTGGTCCAATACCTCCAGGAACAGGAGTGATATAGCTAGCTTTATTTAAAGAATTTTTGTAATCAATATCACCAACTAACTTACCATTAGTTAATTTATTAATACCTATATCAATAATTATTGCACCTAGCTTAATCCACGAACTAGGAATAAAATTAGGTTTACCAATTGCAACTATTAATAGATCAGCATGGTTAACATAGCGTTTTAAATTACTAGTATACCTACTTATTATAGTAACTGTACAACCAATATTCAACAATTCAAGAAACATTGGTCTTCCTACTATATTAGAAGAATTAATAATTACAGCATGTAATCCAGAAACACTAATATTATAATATTTTAATAATGTAACAACAGCTAATGGGGTACATGGTCTAAGTATTGGATTATTCTGACATAAACGACCAATATTATATGGATGAAATCCATCAACATCTTTTTTATGACTAATATGTTGCAACACACTAAATTTAATACTATTTGGTAATGGTAATTGCACTAAAATACCGTGTATTTTTTTATTATTATTAAGTTGTTTAATAACAGTAATTAATTCTATTGTACTAATAGTACTAGGTAAATTATAACATAAAGAAAAAAATCCTACTTCTTGACAAACTTGTCTTTTGTGTTTAATATAGATAGTCGATGCTGGATCATTACCAACTAAAATAGTTGCTAACCCAGGAACTGGTTTTCCTAACTTTATTCTTTTTTGTACTGTTAGTAAAATTTCATTTTTTATATGCTTAGCTACTAAATGACCATTAAATATTTTTGTAATCATCTTTTTTAAATTATGATATTTTAAAGTAAAAATAAATTTGCGCTCTTAGCTCAATTGGATAGAGCAACAGCCTTCTAAGCTGTAGGTTACAGGTTCGATTCCTGTAGAGCGTAAAACAACTTAGGTGTTATAAGGTTAAATTCTCACGGGTAATTAGTATCAGTTA